>JAUWXW010000084.1 GCA_030616195.1 Chloroflexota bacterium
CAAATCGCCTGAGCTATGGGTGGTAAGTTTCCACTGATTTGTGATACAATAATGTACGGTAGCGTATGGATAAACAGAGTTTGACTCTAGGGGAAGTAGCTCTCTCTTACCTGACCTCACTACCACCTGAGGAAAGCCAGAACAAGCAACAGGAAGTCAACAAGTTTATCCTCTGGTACGGCAAGCAACGCCCGGCCAGCAAAATCACCCCCAGGGAGATAGAAACTTACGCTGGGTGGGTAGCCTCATCCACCAGTGACGCCACCAAGAAGCTTGAACCAGTTAGGGATTCCCTGACCTATATCAAAAAGGAAAAACTTGTTAAGTCCAGTCTGGCCATACACCTCAGGATAAAGCAGGCCTCAACCAAGACCACCCCGCGAGCCAAGCCAAAACAACAGGTGGCTCTAACCTCTGAGGACTATGCCAATCTAAAGGCACAATTGGCCACCCTGGAGGCGGATCGCCGTAATATTGCCGAGGAGTTGCACCGGGCTGCCTCAGACAAGGATTTCCGTGAAAACGCTCCCTTACAGGCCGCCAGAGAGCAGCGCGACCAGATAGAGGCCAAAATGAGAGAAATACAAAGTGCTCTCAGGACCGGGGTGCTGGTACAGGAGGAGGAACCAACAGAAGAGGTCACGGTCAGGTTAGGAAGCAAGGTTGTTCTGCACGATGTCGCTTCAGGGGCGAAGTTGACTTACACCCTGGTCACCAAGAACGACTCTAACCCAGCGAAGAGCAAGATTTCGATTGTGTCGCCTATAGGCAAAGCTGTGTTGAATCAACGTCAAGGCGACCTGATAAAGGTCATTGCCCCGGCAGGGGAGTTGCGCTACCAAATCGAGAGTATCGAATAAGGCGAAGGGGAACGGCTACATCTATATCATCGTGGCACACCCCCCGGAGTCGCTCCTGCCTCGGCGAGATTAAGAAACGCCCCTTTGTCTTCCCACCGGCCAGAAAAGCCATCCTTCCACTGGTGAATCCATGAAAAAGGTCTTCCCTGTCCTGGCTATTTCCGCCTTCTCCTCTATACTCGGGGTGGGGATTATCGCTCCGCTCTTGCCACGCTTTGCCGACGATCTAGGGGCTTCTGGAGTATAGCTAGGAGTAATCTTCGCCGGATTCTCTATCTCCCGTGCCCTTTTCATGCCCATTTTCGGCAGGATCTCCGACCGACAAGGGAGGAGGAAATTCGTCTGCACCGGGCTTTTTGCCTACGCGGTGATATCCCTGGGTTACATTTGGGCAGATAGTATCTCGGACCTTACCCTGGTTCGTACATTGCACGGAGTTGCCTCCGCCATGATTATCCCCATCGCACAGGCTTAGATTGCCGATCGTTTCAATAGAAAAGGCCTGGTCATTTGGGGGAGCCTTATCAGCCTGGCCTTCCTGGCCTTGATCCCCGCCATGCATAGTCTGTGGCAGTTGGTGGTGCTGTGTGTCTTCGGCGCCCTTGGTGGCACACTGGCCTTACCGGCTGCTTCAGCAATGACGGTGGAAGAGGGCAGAAAATACGGCATGGGCTCTGCTCTAGCCGTGTTCAACATGGCAATGAGCGCCGGCATGGCCGTAGGCCCCCTGATCGGTGGGGCGGTTGTTGACGCCTGGGAAATAGAGTCCCCCTTCTACTTTGGAGCTGGCGTTGGGCTCCTGGGCACGGGACTGTTTGTCTGGTTTACCAGGCCCGAGAAAAGTCCCTAAGCACAACCAATCAAACACTATCGCTCCTAAAGCCTAAGGCTATCCTCAAACCTCATGCTTCTGGTGTAGAGTCCTACCAGGATAGCAGGCCCACAATATACCCAAATCACCCCCCTTTGGAATAACCCTCAAGTCGTGGAGTATGTTCCTTCTCTAGGCTTGCTTCCACCGTAGCAATCGTTGCCACCATGACCGCTTAGGTTTGGGCCCGGTCAACAAACGAACCTTGTTCTCTAATTCCAGGAGTTGAGCTTGTAGAAATCCAACCTGTCCGGCAAGCCTTTCGTTTTCTTCTTGCAGAGCTTTGACAATGTCCAGAGCTTTGTCCAGGGGTGTGTTTTCTCTTGTGTCCAGGCCCTTGTCCAATGGTGGGGTTCTTCCAAGGTCTGTGATGCGGTATTCCAGCCCGTGCTTTCCTGGTATCTCTTCAGCTTTCAAGGTGCCGTCCCTGATGCGCCGGCGGACTGTCTTCTCTGAGAGCCCGAGGGCCTTGGCGGCTTCCTTGATTGTCCAGTGTTGTTCAGTCATGCTTGGACAAAATTATGGCGCAATTGACCAGGGTTTGTCAAAGGGTCTACAGTCCAGGGTCTGCGGACAGACGTGCCTCGTATAACTTCAGGCTATCTGTCCGGTCTGCCACGTGATATTATTGAAACAGGGAAATGTATCAGGATACCATCGCTGCCATTGCCACGCCTCTGGGCGAAGGAGGCATAGGGATAGTCCGCCTCAGCGGGAAGGAGGCTCTCTCCATTGCCGAGCGCATATTCCGGGGAAATCTTTCCGACCGCTGCCTTAACTACGGGCACATCATCGACCCTGACCACGGTGACGTCATCGACGAGGTGCTGGCCTGCTACATGGCCGCGCCGCACACCTACACCAGGGAAGATGTGGTGGAGATCGACTGCCACGGCGGGCCGATGCCCTTGCAGCGCATCCTGGAGCTGGCCTTACGCTGCGGGGCCAGATTGGCCAACCCCGGCGAGTTCACCCTCAGGGCTTTCCTCAACGGCAGGATCGACCTGGCACAAGCGGAATCGGTCCTGGACATAGTCCGCTCCAGGACCGAAGCCAGCCTGCGGCTGGCCGTCCAAGGCCTGGACGGGCGCCTCTCGGCAGCCGTCAAGACTGTCCGCAGCCAGTTGATGTCGGCTCTGGCCTATCTTACCGCTAGAATAGACTTCCCCGAGGACGAGATAGAGCCCCAGGAAATAGTCCAGCCACTAAACGAAGCTCTGCAAAGCCTACAGGAGCTGATCGCCACTGCCGACAGTGGCATAGTCTATCGCCAGGGCGTGAGGACTGCCATCGTGGGACGGCCGAACGTGGGCAAGTCCAGCCTGCTGAACCAACTGCTCCGTCAAGACCGCTCCATTGTTACTCCTGTTCCGGGAACCACTCGGGACACCATCGAAGAGGTAGTGAACGTGAAGGGCGTCCCTTTCATCCTGGTGGATACAGCCGGAATCATCCACAGCAAAGAGCTAGTTGAATCCCTGGGGGTAGAGCGCAGCCGGCAGGCGGTGGAGCAGGCCGACCTTGTTGTCCTGGTGATCGACACCAGTGAGCCAATAACGGATGCGGATAGGGAAATAATCGACCTGATTGGCGATAAAGCAGCCCTGGTAGCAGCCAATAAATGCGATTTGCCTCAGCAGGCCAACCTGAGCGAGCTAAGATGGGAGGCAGTCCTCACTTCAGCCCTTTCCGGAGAGGGCCTTACCCAGCTAGAGGAAAGAATGGTCGACCTGGCCCTTGGGGGCAAGGTCTTTGTGTCTGATGCCCTTATGGTGCATAACCCCCGCCATAAGAGTGCTCTGGAAAGAGCCGAGGGTAGCCTGACTCAGGCCCTGTCAGGCATTGCTTCCGGCATGCCGGACGATTTCATCACCATTGACCTTACTGCTGCACTCAATGCCCTGGGGGAAATCACCGGTGAGACGGTGCAGGAGGACCTCCTGGAGACCATCTTCAGCAATTTCTGTGTTGGCAAATAGAAAGCAGCCTCCCGAAGGAGGCTGCCTATCATGCATGCCTGACCCTACATCTCCTGGCTAGGGCAATCCGACCAGCACAAATTTGGCCGTGAGGTTGCCCTCGGCATCCTCCCAACACAGGGCGGTAGCCGTCTGTCCCTCCTCTATGGCCGTAACGCCACGGAGGACAAAACTGGTATTCGAAGTATACTCGAAGGTAACTAAGGTACCTTCGGTGTCGTCTTCTTCCCTTATGGTGATTGTGCCTTCTGTGACATCGGTGATTGTGCCTGTGAGGCGCTGGTCAAAAATCTGGCCCATCCGTGGTTGGTCTAGCAGCGACTGACATGGCCCACTACGCTGCAACCACTGGTGGCGCCATGCGTTTCTCAGTTGAAGTCCCTCACGGCAGCCAAATTGCTCCAGTGCCTCTGGCCGGTTCTGCCACCACTCTCCAATCTGGTCAGCCTCTTCCTCGGTAATGCGTCCCTCTTCAACAGCATCCTGGAGACGCTGCCCCTGGGCTTCATCCCGTATCTCCTGGCGGGCCCGATCGGGCCGCGATGCTATCTGGTGCATATTATATACAACGAAGAAGGAGGTAAAAAGTTAGCCCTGGGATGTGGGCCAAGGAAGGCGGCTGATCGAAGATCGGCCTGTGGCGGACGGAGTACCCGACTATGCAAAGGGTGGCAACGGCTGACTCGGAGACGCAACACAGGAATCGGCATCCACAGCGAGCCCATAGCACCCTGTTCATAGTGGAGAGCTTCGGCAGGATAGCTCTTAGATGCCTGCCCGGATAGCACGAATTACTCCATGCTTTTTCTATTTGCAATGACTGCGCTGATCGAGAAGAAGCCTACGGCGTAAGCCACCATAACCCCGATCCCCACGCCAAAATCAGGTTCAAAAACCAACGAGCCAAAGTGTCGTCCCGGACCGAAACCTCCACTGCTTGCCTCGCCCAAAACATTGCTTATCAAGTCCGCTGAGTAAGTAACAATAAACCATGGTTCCGCATCCAGACTAATGACCACCCCAGCTATTATTGGCAGTATCATCAGCAGAAAGAAAAAGCCAAGGAGTGTGGACGTGATGGTACGTTTTAGAATGCTGCTGAAGAAGTATATTACGCTCACCACGCTGGCGGCGTATATCAAGGCGGTTAAATAGGATTTGGCGAATTCTGTGGGAATCTCTCCCACCCCATGTAAATGGGCCATTTGAAGCATTGTGATAAGGTAGTAAAGCGAAACCGCCATCCACACAGCAATCAATGCCGCGACATACTTGCCCGCAACAATGGAGATGCGTCTTTGCGGTGTTGGAAACAACAGCAAGCCTGTCTTCTTTTCAAACTCACCGGATATAGCATCCCCGGCAAACATTGCCCCGGAGATTATTATCAGAAAACTAAGGAATCGCAGACTGGCAAATGCAAACTCATCAGCGGAATCGGCAGGGTTCACATAGAATATCAGGGGGACAAGAACTGCCAGTGCGGCGACGATAAAGAGTCTTCTACGTCTCAGGTGTTTCCGCAATTCAAATCCGACAGAGAAGTAGGTGTTGAGAATGTCGCCTTTGATATCGTCCCTGAACAATGTCATCTAGTTTGGCTCCTGCTCATCGCCCATGACAGAGAAATAGTAATCTTCCAACCCCACAGTGTCCGGGCTGTAGGACACAATATCAAAACCGAGAGACACCAGTTCCCTCAGTATCTGGTAGCTAGTATCGGGTTTCCCATCAAAATGTATTCGAACGATGTCGTCCGTTGTCTCAATGCTGCTAATCAATGGGATTGCCTCCACCTTCTCAGTTTCCTCCCTCGAAAGTGGCCCTGAAAATCTCACCATGATTGCCTTGCGTTCCATCTTGGTGGTGATGTTCTCCACGGAATCGGAGGCAATGACTCTACCTTTATCCAGGAAGATGACGCGACTGCAGACCTCGGCGACTTCCCCCAAGAGATGCGAGCTGAGAAACACCGTCATGCCCTGGCTATGAAACTGTTTTATTGATTCCCTTATGTCCCTGATTCCTTGTGGGTCCAAACCAAGGGCAGGCTCATCAAGAATCACTATTTCCGGTTCGTGAAAGATTGCTATTGCCATCACCAGTCTTCGCTGCATTCCTGTGCTGAAAGAACGGGGTTTTTTGTGCTCCCAATCTGATAGTTTGACTAGCTCCAGAACCTCTTTGATTCTCTGCTCTATCTTCTTATTGCTCATTCTATGGATCTTTCCAAAATACGTTAGCATCTCGTGAGGTGTGATATAATCGTAGACTCCAGGCACTTCGATCAACGCTCCCACATTTCGAAGGACTTCTTTCGGTTCTCTATTGACATCTACACCATCTACATACGCACGCCCTGACGTGGGTCTGATGAGCTTGGTGAGTATCTTGATGGTGGTAGTCTTCCCGGCGCCGTTGGGGCCGAGGTATCCGACGACATCCCCCTTTCTTATTCTGAGGGAGACCCCATCAAGAGCGGTAACACCTTTGCCAAACCTCTTGACCAGGTTTTCGGTCTCAATTGCGTATTCCATGCTTGCACTTACCCCCTTGAGTGTCAGGACTCCGTTCCCGAGGGCAGGCTAGGGTCTGCCAAGACTTGTGTTGCCAAGGCCGAAGGCGATCCCCCTGTTTCCACCTCTTTGTGGCACCTTGCGAAGGACATGGAAACCTCCTGTCTGAGTCCATCGGCTGCGTGTCTAAGATGGTGGAAATTGTCCGAGGCATATCTTACCCCTAACCAGCCTGGTGGTCAATTCACTGGATGGACATAGCTATGTCGCCCGTGCTATATTATTAAAACTATCGTCAAAATGGACTATGAAACCGTTATCGGCCTGGAGGTCCATGCGCAGCTTCTGACTCGGAGCAAGATGTTCTGTCGCTGCTCGGCGGACTATGCCGATGCCCCGCCCAATACCCATGTCTGTCCCGTATGCCTGGCCATGCCAGGCGTGCTGCCGGTTATTAACAAGAAGGCCATCGAGTATGCCATAATGACAGCGCTGGCCCTGAATTGCACCATACGCGAGTTCACCAAATTCGACCGCAAGAACTACCCCTATCCTGACCTGATGAAGGGCTACCAGATCTCCCAATCTGATGCCCCCATCGGTGTTAAGGGCTGGATGATGATTGAAGCTAACGGGAAGGAGAGGCGAGTTGGTATCACGCGCGTCCACATGGAGGAAGACGTAGCTAAGCTGGTGCACCGGACTAGCCCCTGGGGAGAGTCCTCCAGTTTGGTCGATGTCAATCGCTCTGGAGTGCCGTTGATGGAGATCGTCTCTGAGCCTGACCTGCGCTCTGCCGAAGAGGCAAGACAATACCTTGTCAAGCTGCGCGGCATTCTGC
>JAUWXW010000070.1 GCA_030616195.1 Chloroflexota bacterium
CCAAAGAGATCGAGGGCAAGGTCAGCGAAGTCTACGTCATCGGCGATGCAGAGAGTCCAGCCAAGGCTACTGAGGCGATTGCTGCTGGCGCCCAAGCAGGCAGGAGTATCTAGCGGTTTCCCTTACACCACAGGAAGCTTATGGAGGACATTTGGCGCATATAGAGGTGAACAACGTGGTACTCAAGTAGCGATCTCCCCGATCGGGCAACATCACCACAATCGTGCCGCCATCCATGTTCTTGGCTACGCGCCAGGCGCCTGCTACTGCTGCCCCGCTTGACATTCCGAGGAAGAGACCTCCCTCTGTAGCAAGCAGCCTCGTCGTTTCAAAGGCTTCATCGTCCTCAACAACGATCTTCTCATCCAACATCTCCGGGCGATAGATCTTGGGGACTATGGACTCATTCATGTTTTTGAGTCCCTGTATCGTGTGCCCTATGGTGGGTTCAACTCCGACGATTCTGACCCCTGGCTTTTTCTCTTTCAAATATTTGCCGGCCCCCATCAGCGTCCCCGTCGTCCCCATGCCGGCAACAAGTACATCGATTTCTCCCTTAGTCCGGGAGAAGATCTCAGGACCGGTGGTCTCATAGTGAGCCAGAACATTGCTCGGGTTATCGAATTGATTGGGCATATAGTATTTCTCCGGCTCTTCGTTCACAAGTTGATGGGCTCTACTGATAGCGCCATCAGTGCCTTCTTTTGCTGGGGTGAGCACAACATCACCGCCAAAGGCTTCAAGGACACGCTGTCTCTCTGCGCTGACGCATTCTGGCATGAAAAGTTTGACCCGGTAACCTTTGGCAGCTCCTATCATGGCCAGGGCAATTCCCATATTTCCTGATGTCGGTTCAACTATTATCTTGTCCGTGCTAAGTTCGCCAGATTCCTCAGCTTTGCTTATCATATAGTAAGCAGGACGGTCCTTGACCGAACCCCCGAGGTTGGTTCCTTCCAGTTTCCCCAAAATGCTTACCCTCGGGTTTCCATTTGAGTTCCTCAATTCTATGAGAGGAGTATTCCCAATGGCACCCGATATACTGAATTCTCGATCTTCCATTTCCACAATCCCTCATGAGCCCCCTGTGCACTAGGAGGTTTCATAGGTGCAAGCGTAGTTTACGACACCGAGCTTCACATATCAAGTATCGACAGTAAAACCGGCACGATGGTCGCGGGCGCCTTTTTCTGCACTGTGATCATAGGGATCGCCGACATTCTCCGCGCACGCAGAAAACGGCGGCTCTTTCCCTGAACAGTCAAGAGGGATATACTGTCGATGAGAGCGGATGACCACGGGCAAAGAGACGAGAATCTTGGCAGCACCGCAGAGAAATTCCAGACATCCATGTCCAAACCCCAAACAGATTCAACGGAGCGAAACGAGAGTATTTGCATATTCTAATTTTGCCTTTTGATCTTTGAATTTTGATCTTTCTATATAGAAAGGGGTAACAAGCATGATCATCGACAGTCATTGTCATCTGATTGGGGAGGGCTGGATGAACCGCAGCCTGGTCATAGGGATCGGCCGGCTGGCCAGCGCTGCCGTGGGCAAGACAACGGGGGAGTATCAGGACCCGGAAGCCCTGGTGAGCGGCATGATGCCCTTCATGTCCGATACCACCGGGGAGAAGCTGGTGGCTGTCATGGACGCCGCCGGCGTGGACAAGACCTGTATCTTCGCCGCGGACTTCGGGCTATCCACCGGTGAGCCGCAGGTCCTAATCGAAGAACAAAACCGTCTGATAGCCGAGGCGGCCAGGCGTTTTCCCGACCGCCTTATACCGTTTTTCGCCATCGATCCCCGCCGCCCCGAGGCACTGGACCTGTTCCGGCGGGGGGTGGAGGACTGGGGCATGCGGGGCCTCAAGCTTCATACCACCGCCGGCTACTATCCCTACGACCCGGTGGCTTATCCCTTCTACCAGAAGTGCCTCGAATACGGTATTCCGGTCCTGTTCCACACCGGAAGCATATGCGCCCCCATGAAGTCCCGCTTTTCCCAGCCCATCTGCCTGGACGATGTAGCCGCCGATTTCCCCGACCTTCCCATCATAATGGCCCACGTGGCTCAAGAGATGAGGGAAGAAGCACTGATAGTTGCCCGGATGAAGACCAACATCTATTTCGATATCTCCGGGTGGCAGGCGACCTTTGTCAGCCGCCCGCGGGCCTTCTACGGCATGCTGCGCAGCGTCCTGGACGAGGTGGGTCCCTGGCGGGTCTTCTTCGGAAGCGACGGCCCCTTTCTTGACCTCACCTGTCCCCTGGACCGCTGGGTGAAGGCGCTGACCAAACCCGACCTAAGCTCCTGTCCGGAGGTCTCTTTTACGCCCCAGGAGATAGAAACCATCATGGGGAAAGCCTTTGCCAGGCTGCTGAAACTGGAATAAGCTACCGCCGCCCCGGGGGGGCTAAGTCTGGCTACGGACTCAGTGACGTGACAGCGCTCCGGACTTTTGCCAAGCAGAGGCGGGAATCAGGGGTTTTCCCCAATTGACGCTACCGGGGTTATGTCATACAATGCAATAGGTACAACCTGGCAAGGAGTCATAGACGAGATGTGCATGTTTTGCGGTGGAACGTGCGCTGGAAATTCAGGCGCTCTTCTTGCTTTCGGAAGTCTGGCAGGGTTCAGGGCCGGCCTCGATGCTCTGGAAATAAGACCCCGAGCTGCCTCGCCCAAGGAACAGCCCAAAGCGGATACGGAAGAGGACGCCAAATCCCATCCAAAACAGCAGTCGACAGACGAGAACTGACGGCCCTGATTACAGCACGCCGGCTGTAGCCCTGCCACAGCTCAAGAAATCTACGTTTGGGTTCACCGACGCCGATCAAGCTATCGAGCATCCACCCCACCCTGAGATTGCTTCGGTCGCCTCAGGTCGCCAGAGGGTCGCCTAAGGCGACACCGACCTCGCAATGACACGGGAGAGCTGACCAGATCCCTATTGTTTCTCCATCGGTATTCCAGCAAGCCACTACCTGGCCTCATGGCCTGAGAGCCTGGCATAACGCCCAGTTGCGTTGAGTCCTCGAGTCTTTACATTGGCGCCGCAGCATACTGCGTAGTGCCTCTGAGGGTGACGGCCAAACTGGGCATGTCCTGCCTGTCCCAGGTCTCCTGAAAGAGCTGGCGGCAAATTATAGACTTTATCTTCCACTGGCCATTTACCTTGACATACTCATCGTGGTAGATGCCCCCAACCCGCTGTCCCCTGTGTCCATCCTGGTCAATCAGGTAGTTGTATAGTCCCCACCTACCCTGAGCCGTGGTCTCACTGGTTATGTCAATCTCGGGATGATGGCCGTGATGCAGGGCGAGAAGTCCTTCTGTCAGACCCATTCTGAAGAACTGTAAGGTTTCATCTACACCGTTGGTCTTGAACTCATCGTTGAAGTAACTCGTTTTTACGTCGTGAGCAAAGCAGTCTGCCATCTCATCCCACAGCTTGCCGTCTAGGCAACGGAAATACTTGTGTCTCAACCTCTTGATAGCCTCGATATCCTCCAAAACCCTGATTCTTGCTTCCAGTTCTGCCAGGTCAGCCATGATAACAACCTCCTTTATCTTTTGTTATCACATCATAGCACGTCAAAATCAGCTTGCACAGAAGCCTATACTGGTCAACCCACCCGCTCCGCTATACAAACCTCTTGCCTCACCCCTGCCTGGCTGATACAATTTGGTCGGGACCGGAGGGAAATCACAGCAGGCGCAGCACACCGTTTTCCCCACTATTGAAAGGCAAGGAGGCCAGCGATGAAGACATGTGAAGGACGGCTCGGCCGGGTTTTCGTGATACGGCTTGAGGATGGCGACGTGGTGCCCGAATGTATTGAGCGTTTCGCCGAGGAGAACGGGGTATCTGTGGGGCATGCTATCCTGGTGGGCGGAATCGGCGACGGTGAAGTCGTGGTCGGTCCGCGACGTTCCGAGGAAAGGCCCCCGGAGCCGATGCTGCTACCCGTTGACGGGGCGCACGAGGTGGCGGGGGTGGGCGTGCTCGCCCCTGGCGAAGACGGGAGGCCAGTCCTGCACATTCACGCCGCCCTGGGGCGGTCAGGGAATACCATGACTGGGTGCCTGCGCCCTGGCGTCACCACCTGGCTGGTGGGTGAGGTCATCCTCTATGAGATCCTCGGCACCACAGCGGCGCGTCTCACAGACCAGGACAGCGGCTTCGCCCTTCTGGAACCCGGCGGCACACTTGGCGCCAGCGGTGGCAGCTAGTACCAGCTTGAGATTGCCTGGCCGCTGTGCCCCGGTCACTGATATGTGTGCGGAGGCGGGTGGCTTCCCCAATGCTGCGCCCCCCCGTGCAAGTGCCTTGCAGCTTAGGAAAACGCTCGCCGACTCAATCAGCGTTTACTAGATGCTCTTTTAGGAAATCGATTTCAAGCTCGATCGTTTCGCTAAACCCATCGCCTGTGTAGACATCGAAATGACCAACGGGCATACGGACTAGTCTGGCGTTTTCCATTCTGGCAGCAGCTCTTTCTACCGACTCTGGAGAAACAAGAGAATCCTTTTCGGCCAGAACAATCAGAGCCGGACATCTCACTCGCTTTGCCTTTGTTATCGGCCGGTAAAGAATGGCGGTAAAGAATGTCCTTGCCGGGCATTCATTTCTCCAGTCATGCCCTTCGGGTATGATCGAGAAGTAGCCAGGCTTGGCGTCCGGAGTGTTAAGGAAAGCACGAGTACCCGGGTCGCCTACCACCGGTATATAGTAGGGTCTACGTCGGGTAATTAGCCTGAACACGTCCCTCGAAGCTGCTATCCAGCTTCTTAGTAGATCCTTAGGTCTCATCCTTCCGGCGGTGGAAAAAGGATCAACGTGGGGAACCTGAGATATGATGGCGGCGATATTGGGGTCCTGCGCCGCAGTGACTATGACGTGACCTCCACTAAAGGAAGTCCCCCACAGGGCTATCTTACCGTGGTCGATCCCGGGGAGGTTACGCACATGGACAATGGCCGCCTTCCAGTCCTGACAATGACGAGACGGATTTACCAGGTTCCTGGGCTCTCCATCACTATCTCCGAAACACCTGTAGTCAAAAACATATACCGCCATTCCTTCCTTGACAAACCTTTCGGCATAGGCCGCTAGTCCGAAAGCCTTCTCTGCCGCAAAGCCGTGAGCCATGATCACCACAGGAGGAGATTCCACTCCTTCTGGCCGATAGAGCCAGCCAGAACACCTGGTCCCACGGCTGAAAAAGTCCGAATCAGTCCTGGTAAATCCTTCGGGCTGACTGTTGGCGTTTTCCATCCTTGCCTCCTCTCGTCCAACCCTGGGCTGGGCTCTACTTTGCTCCCCCCATGGTGCTGAAAACAACCCTATTGCTTCGGTCGCCCTGGGCGACCTCGCAATGACAAACGGTGTTGCCAAGAGAACTCGGAACAACGGGCAGAACCACTAGAAGACGTCGTTGACCCTTAGTCTGTCCCCCAAATTGGTATACCTCTGCTGAACTCGATCGTTCTTGATAGCCATAGCGATGGCACGCTTGCTGCCAACCAGCACCACCAGCTTCCTGGCCCGTGTTATGGCCGTGTACAGAAGATTGCGCTGAAGCATGATGTAGTGCTGGGTCAAGATAGGGACTACCACTGCCGGGTATTCGCTGCCCTGCGACTTATGTATGGAGATGGCATAGGCCAGCACCAGCTCGTCCAGTTCGCTCCACTCATAGTCCATCACCCTATCCTCGAACCTGACCCGGACGGTTTGTGTCTCCAAATCAATACCCACTATCCTGCCAATATCTCCGTTGAACACCTCTTTGTCGTAGTTGTTCCTGATCTGCATCACCTTGTCGCCGCTTCGAAAAAGACTGCCCCCCCGAGATACCTCCCGGCCAGCAGGGTTGAGGAGATTCTGGAGCTCAGCATTGAGATTGGCGACGCCCACTATCCCTTTGTGCATGGGCGTCATAACCTGAATATCGTCTACAGGGTGGAGACTAAAGGCTCGGGGCAGCCTGCTGACACAGAGTTCCTTCACCAGTTCGAGCGCTTTCTCAGGCTCTTCCCTCTCGATGAAATAGAAATCAGCCCCCTCGTCTCCCCGGGACCTTGACTGAGGGAACTTGCCGCTGTTCACCCGGTGCGCATTGACCACGATCAGGCTCTCCTGCGCCTGCCGAAAGATTTCAGTAAGCCTCACCGTCTCTACGCATCCAGAAGCAATGACATCCTTCAACATATTCCCCGGTCCTACCGAAGGAAGCTGATCGACATCACCAACCAGCAGCAGGGTAGCTGCCGCAGGTATGGCCTTCAAGAGGTGATTCATAAGCAGTATGTCCACCATAGATGCCTCGTCGATTACCACCAGGTCAGCGCTCAGGGGGTTATCTTCATTTCGCTTGAAGCCGCCGTCGGTGTGGCTGTACTCCAGCAGGCGATGGATAGTCTTCGCCTCCCTGCCGGTTACCTCCGACAGTCTTTTGGCTGCCCTACCCGTAGGAGAGGCGAGTATAATGCACTGCTCCTTCATCCCCAGTATGTCAACAAGGCTCTTTACCAGGGTTGTCTTCCCCGTCCCCGGCCCCCCGGTGAGAACCAGCGCTTTGCCCTCGATGGCCTTCCTCAAGGCCTCCTTCTGCATCTCCGCCAACCTTACCCCCTTGGCCCGCTGCAACCACCGAATAGCCCCTTCCACATCTAGCTGCAAGAGCTGCTTGGGCCACTCCAGCAGGGTCTTCAGCCTCCTGGCCACATTCACCTCGGCAACATGAAGCGGCGTGAGATATACCGCCTTATGGTCCTGGCGCTCCTCGATCACCACACGGCGTTGTTCACTGAGCGATGCCACCGCCTCCTCCAGTATGCCTCTATCCACTTCCAGCAGTGATGCTGCCTTTTCCATTAGCCCTTCGTAGGGATAGCAGACATGGCCCTCGCCCACCAGCTCATTAAGCACGTGGATGATCCCAGCCTCAGCCCTGATTTGAGAAGCCGGGTCAACGCCCATGGCACGGGCGATTCTGTCCGCCGTTTTAAAGCCAATACCGCTGATGTCCATAGCCAGCCGGTAGGGATTCTCCTTGACTACCGATATGGCCTTCTCGCCATAGGCCTTATAAATCTTTACGCCATAGGCAGAACTTACTCCATACCCCTGGAGAAAGACCATGACCTCCCTGATTTCTTTCTGTCCCTCCCACGCCTTGACAATCCGTTTCGCCCTGATGGGCCCAATGCCTTCTACCTCCCGCAGCCTTCGGGGGCCATCATCGATAGCGTCGAGGGTCTCTATGCCAAACCTGGCCACCAGCCTTCTGGCCATTTCAGGGCCGATACCCTGCACCAGCCCTGAGCTGAGATATCTCTCAATGCCCGTGATGGTTGACGGCAGTATAGAGAGACAACTTTCCACCCGGAACTGCCTCCCAAACTTAGGGTCAACAAGCCATTCTCCCTTCAGCCGCAGCGTTTCACCCGGGGTAGGGCACGGGATGTTCCCCACTATGGTGGCCATGTCCCGGCTCTTGCCCACCTGAAGCCTGGCCACCGTAAAGTTGTTCTCCTCGTTGAAGAAAACTATTCTCTCCAGCACGCCTTCCAAAGTGGCCTGCCCCGACATTTTGGTATTGACAATCGGATCCAACCGTCTCTCCCTCACTACCTACTATACCAGATAACCACGGCCTTTCGGCTGCTGGCACAACTAGCATACTGTGAACCGGTTTGTGATAGGCAATCTTATG
>JAUWXW010000261.1 GCA_030616195.1 Chloroflexota bacterium
GATGCTCTACGCTACCCGATTCTATTCAGTCTTCGCATAAGGGGGTAGTGTGCCCGACGTCGGGCACACGACCCACCGCACATTGAACAGCCCCTCGAGGCTGAGACTCGATTGAAGGCTCAAGCCCTACGAGAGGCTCATTTTGCCAGCGGCCAGGCATTTCAGTATACTAAGGCCGTGATCATAGATTTCCACACCCATATTTTCCCGCCTGACATAAGGGAGAACCGCGAACATTACCTCGGGTCTGATCGTAGCTTTAACGAGATATTTTCCTCTGGGAAAGCCAAAATCGCTACTGCTGAAGAGGTCATCGCCAGCATGGATGAGTGCGAAATCGATGCTTCGGCGATTTTCAATATGGGCTGGGCAAGCCAGGAAACCTGCAAGAAGACCAACGACTATATTCTTGAGGCAGCAGCCCGCTACCCCAAGCGCCTGATACCTTTTGTTGCTATTCAACCCACGGCAGGCCAGGCAGCCGTGGCTGAACTGGAGCGCTGTGCCCGGGGCGGAGCCAGAGGCATCGGAGAAATGAGGTCAGACACCCAGGGCTTCGACCTGGGAGATAGAGCCATAATGGAGCCTATTGTCGAGGTGGCAATGAAGTACCGCCTGCTGTTTAACACCCACGCCTCTGAGCCTGTAGGGCACCAGTATCCGGGCAAGGGCGCCATTACCCCCGACCCTCTGTACCGCTTCATCTTGAATGTCCCCGAGCTTCGCGTTATCTGTGCTCACTGGGGCGGAGGACTACCTTTCTATGCCCTGATGCCGGAGGTGGCCTCTGCTTTGACCAATACCTACTTCGACACCGCGGCCACACCCTTTCTATACCAGCCTGAAATCTTCAGGCACATTGCGGACATTGCCGGGGCTGATAAGATCCTCTTCGGCAGCGACTATCCGCTCATGTCCCCCAAGCGAGTCATAGCCCAGATCGAACCCCTTGGTCTGCCCCGGGAGGTTGAGGCTATGATCCTGGGAGGCAATGCAAAGAGGCTTTTGGAATGGAGCGAATCCGCAGCTTCATCGCCATAGAGCTGCCCCCGCAGATAAGGGCTGAACTGCGGTCCCTGGAAGGGAAATTGAAGGCAGGCCAGCATCCCTTTGTCAAGTGGGTCGACCCCGGAGGTATCCATCTGACGTTGAAATTCCTGGGCGGCATTCCTGCGACGATTGTGCCGGAAATAGTCGAAGCCATGACCAGGACAGCCGAGCGGGTGTCTCCTTTTGCCTTGCAGCTTGGAGGGCTGGGCGTCTTCCCCAACTGGCAGCGGCCGCAGGTGGTGTGGGTAGGGATGGGGGGAGAGATAGACAAGCTGGCCGGTCTACACAGGGACCTGGAGACTGCCTTGTCTTCGCTGGGCTTCGCCCCTGAATCTCGCTCCTTCAGAGCACACCTGACCCTGGGGCGTCTCAGGGAGCGCGCCTCACCGAAGGACAGGCAGGACTTTGCTGAGTCGGCCCGCTCCGTCGGGTTTGAGAGCAGCCTCTCCTTCGAGGTCAATGCTCTCAGCCTGATGAAAAGCCAGCTAACCCCCAGCGGTGCCATCTATACCCAGCTCGCCTCTGTAGGGCTGGGGGGAACGGCCGTTTAGCCGCCTCATCATTTGTCATTCTGAGGTCGCGTGAAGCGCCCGAAGAATCTCCTTACAGACTCTTCGGTCGCCTAAGGCGACCTCAGAGTGACAACTAGCTTCAACGAACGCTCTCAACAGGAAAGGGTTGACAGACCCCCTAGGCGAGATGTAGGGACAGAGCTTTAGCTCTGTCCGCCCGATTCGGACAGGTCTGAAGACCTGTCCCTACTTTGGCGAGCACCGAACCACCCTGGCAGGGGGAAGGCGATCCGCTCGAAAAGCGGTTGTTGGAAATCACCGTGCGGTAGGAATGTCAGCTAATTGCTAAGGAAAGTCACTGAGTGTGGAAATCACCTACCTTAACACCCGTTCGTCGCCGATCCGCCGGGTGATCTTTTGATCGTCCAGGTGTTCCATCAAACCCAGGGCATACTTGCGGCTGGTCTGGAAAAGGTCACGCACCTCTGCCACAGTTATCTTGCCCTGTGACTTGATGTGGCTGATGATACGATCCACCATCTCGTCGTAGGCTGAGGCAGTGAAGACTACGTTGTCGGCCACCTTCACCACCTGGCGCTGCTCAATAAGGTGGTCGAGCAGATCAGGGTCAAGGCTTATCTCGCTGCTGGGTGAATAGGGACTCTGCGACAACGCCCTGAGATAAGCGTCCACCGCTGTCTTCTGCTCCTTGTTCAGCTCGACATGGTAGGAGGAAAGGCGCACGATTTTCCCCTCCTCCGCCAAAACGCCGTCTTTTGCAAGCTGCCGCAGGGCACCGGGGAACGACTGAGGAGAAATCCTTAACCTGCTCCTCAATTCCTCCTTAGGCAGGCCACGGCGCAGAGGGAATCGCCGGTGATGGTCCTCCACCGTCCGCTTCACCTTGTCCACCAGGCGACCCCAACCTCCAGCCGAGAAAACGAGCGCATGGGGGCCC
>JAUWXW010000260.1 GCA_030616195.1 Chloroflexota bacterium
GTCAGCCCTAGAGCCAACGTCTACGGCGGAAGAAAAAGAGCATACCCACGGCAATGCCAAGCATAATGAAAACCAATACTGCCATAGGCAAAAGGCTGGCTTCTCGCCCACCAGGCAACGATATGTTCATACCATAGATGCTGGCCAGGAGGGTAGGTGGCGCCAGAAGCGCCATAACAATAGTCAGCACCCGCATTATCTCCTGAATCCGGTGCGAGGTTAACCAGTTGCTGGTTTCGGCCAGCCCATCCACCACCTCCTTGCAGTCCTCCAGGCCATCCCAGATCTTGCGGATATGGTCGGCGATATCACCAAAATAGACTTCCTGCTCCTCTTTGAAAAAGGGGTACTCCTCCCCCTCCAACGCCTCAACCACGCTAACCTGAGGACGAATAACACGGCGGAAGGAGATCAGGTCCCGGCGCATTAGAGACATCTCACGGACTGTCTCCGGAACCGCCTTGGCGAAAATGAGGTCTTCAACCTTATCGATGTTATCTATCATCTTGTTCAGAATCGGGAAACAGTAGTTGACCAGCCTGTCCAGCATATGGTAGAGAAGATAACTCGAGCTTCGCCCCATGTAGTTCTTGCGCGTCTCTTCATCAAGCTGGCACTCCTTGAAGAACTTGGCCAGTGCCTTGAGGTCACCTGATTTGTGCACCGTGACCAGGTAATCCTCGCCAATGAAGATATCAACTTCGCTGGGCGTGGTCACTCGGTTTTCCTTGTCGAACACCGGAAAATGAAGCACGATGAAGAGATGGTCGTCGTACTCGTCGATCTTGGGACGCTGCACACGGCTCACCACGTCATCCAGGTTAAGAGGATGGAAGTCAAAGTGCTGAGCCAGGTACTCCACGTCCTGGCCACCCGGCTTCTCAATGTAGGTCCACGTCAGCTTGCCATACGTGACCAGGTCCGCATTTAGCTTTGCCTCTTTACTAACCAACGGCTTAGACATGACACAAACCCCAACCGTGAGACTCCGGCCCTATTTTACCACAATCTAATGTGGGAGGCGGCCGACATACTGCGGAGCTTGCCGGCAATGGCGGTCTGTCACCCCAAGCTCTCCACCTCCTGTCATTGCAGGGAGCCCTTTCCCACTGTCACTCTGAGCCCTTCCCTTCGTGTCATTCTGAGCCTTTCCATTGTCATTCCGAGCGCAGCGAAGAATCTCACACAGCTCGGGACAAACTCCGTGAAGGGGGTAGCAGACAGTCTATGAGGGATTGTTCGCCCACTGACATGCAGCCAAAGCAAATTCCGTTGAACCAAAGGAATGGTCGAAGCTATTCAGGATCTTGCGTTGTTCAATTGAGGCGGGAGGAGCTAAGAATCCGTGTTTACCCCAGGAACCTTGAATTCGCCTCTAGATTGATATAGGAAATCCAACCTATGGTGCTCAACACTGTTGTTTGCTGGCAGCCAGTCCTCGAACAGCCTCCACGATGCTCTCCGTAGGAGCACCGGGCCTGAATATCGCCGCTATGCCCATGGCTTTCAGCGCTTCAATCTCCTCCTCCGGGAAGATGCCGCCAGCGATTACGGGAACATGCTTCAGCCCCATCTCATCTCTTATCCGCAGCAATTTCGACACAATTACCTGTGGGGAACCAGACAGGATACTCATGCCTATGATATCCACATCTTCCTGCATCGCTGCCTGGATTATTTCCCTTAGGCCGACCTTTGGTGACGCCTCTAGATATATGACCTCCATACCCGCGTCTCTCAACGCTGCTGCCACGACGAGAATTCCTCTGCTGTGTAAATCGAGGGCTGGCTTTGCCAGAAGAACCCTTACCTTTTCCGTTGCCATGTGAAACTGTCCTTTAGACTCAAACAGCCAAGTTCAGATGCCAGGAATTCACTACCAATTCAGCTACAGACTTCCTCCATAGATCTTGGTAATCTCACCTATCGTCATGTATGCTTTCACTGCGTCTATCGTCGGGGGCAGCACATTTGCTCCGTTCCTACAGGCGTCACGAAGGGCATTTGAGGCCTGCTCCCACCTCTTCATGTCCCGCTGGTCTTTCACCCTGTTTAATCTCTTCAGCTGCTTACTGACGAAATCTTTGTCCTCCCTCCATATCGGAAACGGGTATTTCGCCTCCTCCACATACTTGTTTACACCGATAGTCACCCTGTCTCCCTTCTCCACCTCCTGTTGAAACCTGTATGAGGAATCAGCTATCCCTCTGCTTACCCACTCACGCACCTTCAAGTCCCACCAGTCCCCCATTGAGTCAATGGTACCGAGAATCTTTCTTGCCTCGTCTTCAAGCTTGTTGGTAAGCCACTCTACTTAGTCGGAGCCGGCAAGAGGGTCTATCGTATCTGCTACACCCGATTCCTCGAGGATAACCTGATGAGTCCTCAAGGACAGCTTTGCTGTCTCTTCAATGGGTATAGCGAAGCCCTCATCCGCGGAGTTTATGTGTAACGACTGGCAACCGCCTAGAACGGCTGCCAGCCCGTGTAGCGTGCCCCTGACAATATTCACCAGGGGCTGCTGGTATGTCATGGCATCTC
>JAUWXW010000186.1 GCA_030616195.1 Chloroflexota bacterium
GTATCTTTGAGTGTGGCAGACAGCCGTTCCAGCAACTCAATATCCTCCTCTGTTCCCCTTCCCGTAGTGATGTCGGTAAGGATCTGCAGCATCCGCTTCAGGCCTTCGCGGCAGGGAAGGCACTTGCCACAGGATTCCTCCTGCAGGAACCGAACGAAGTACTTGGCCAAATCCACCATACACGTGTTCTCATCCGTTACAATCATGCCGCCGGAACCCATCATAGAGCCAACGCGGGTCAGTTCATCGAAGTCAACGGGCAGGTCGAGCAAGCTCTCAGGAATAACCCCGCCCGAGGGACCACCGGTTTGCACCGCTTTGAACTTCTTGCCTCCGCCGATACCGCCACCAATATCGTACACAATCTCTCTCAAGGTCATACCCATGGGGACCTCTACCAGGCCGGTATTATTGACCTTACCTACCAGGGAGAATATCTTCGTCCCTTTGCTTCCTTCTGTGCCGATTTTGTTGTACCAGTCAGCACCCTTGAGGATTATGAGGGGGATATTGGCCCATGTCTCCACATTGTTTAGATTTGAAGGTTGATCGTACAGTCCCTTTTCCGAGGTGTGGGTATACTTGGCTCTTGGCTCTCCTACCTTGCCCTCGAGGGAGGCCATCAAGGCCGTTGATTCTCCGCAGACAAAGGCCCCGCCGCCCCGGCTCACCTTAACCTTGAAGTCAAACCCGCTGCCCAGAATATTCTCTCCCAGCAGACCGTATTCTTCGGCCTGCTTGATGGCTATGGCTACGTTCTCTACTGCCATAGGATACTCATGGCGCACATATACATAGCCCGTATTTGACCCAATGGCGTAGGCCCCAATTATCATGCCCTCCAAAGCGCTGTGGGGATTGCCCTCCATCAGGCTTCTGTCCATGTAGGCGCCAGGGTCTCCTTCATCACAGTTACATATGACATATTTGGTGTCTCCTTTGGCCTTCCGGGTGGACTCCCATTTGGCGCTGGTGGGAAATCCGCCGCCGCCGCGTCCCCGCAATCCGGAACGCTTAACCTCATCGATTATCTGTTGAGGCGACATGTGGAAAAGGGTCCTGGCCAAGGCTGCGTATCCACCTATGGCAAGATAATCGTCGATAGACGTAGGATCAATCTTGTTGTTGTTACCAAGGAGGAGGCGTTGCTGCTTCTTGTAAAAGGGCACATCGTCTTCCTTTATGAATCGCTCCCCCGTATTGGGTTCCACGTACAGCAGCCTATCAATGGTCTTTCCTTCCAGGATAGTCTCCGATATTATCTCCGGGACATCCTCTATCTTGACTCGCTGGTAGAATATGCCTTGCGGATAAATAGTGAGAAGTGCCCCTCTCTCGCAGAAGCCGGGACAGCCTGTGGCCCTCACATCAACCTTGTCTTGCAGTCCGCGCTTCTCAACCTCATCCCTGAAGGCGGAGACCAGGTCCAGGCAGCCGTAGGCAAGGCATCCCGTACCGGCACATATAGCTATACAAGGCTTGTTGGGGTTTCTTCTACTGACTAGGGACCTTCTTAAATCTTCAAGTTCCTGGGCGGAATTCAATCTATTCATCTTTGGCTCGTGTTATCACTCGTACTTTTCTAGTAAGGGGCTCACCTTATCGCTGCCCAACTGTCCGTGATATTTGTCGTCGATTATGACCATCGGTCCCAAAGCACAACACCCCACGCAATTGACCGTTTCCAGGGTAAATCGGAGGTCATCGGTGGTTTCCTCGCGTTTAATTCCTAAGTCCAACTCCATCTTTTCCAAAACCCTGGCTGCCCCTCTAACGTGGCATGCTGTGCCGAGGCAGACCCTGATCAGGTGACGCCCTCTCGGTGTGAGACTGAAAGCTCTGAAAAAAGTGGCTACGCTGTATACCTGGCTCAAAGGGACATCCAGTATTCGACTGGCTTCCTCCAAAGCCTCCTTTGGCAGATAACGGTGCTCAGCCTGGATGTCTTGAAGTATGGAGACCAACTGCCCCTTGTCACCGTCGTACCTACCCACTATTGCCTGTATATCTGCTGCCAACTATACCTCCAACTTTTTCTTGAGTTTTTCGTATTCCCTATTGACTCCTTCCTGTATCCGTTCTATCTCCTCTTCGGGAAGATGGCGAAATCTCCCCTGTTGTGCCAGATAGTCACGGACCGGTCGAAGTTGAGGGAAATCAAAGTTCAGTTTATATCTGCCGTTTTCTACCTCATAGATGGGGAAGACTCCTGTCTCAACTGCCAGACGCCCCATCCTGATGGACAGATCGGGAGGGTAGCGCCAGCCGGTAGGGCAGGGCGATAGGACGTGCAGATACGCTGGGCCAGCGGTGGCCACGGCCTTATTGACTTTGTCAATCAAGTCGAAAGGATAACTCGGGCAGGCTGTAGCCACGTAAGGGATATCATGTGCTGCGGCAATAGCCGGCATGTTCTTCTTCCACCTGGTTTGGCCGATACTGAGTTTGCCGGCCGGAGAGGTGGTAGTGGACGCTCCAAAGGGGGTAGCGCTGGAGCGCTGAATACCGGTGTTCATGTAGGCCTCATTGTCATAACAGACGTAGAGAAGATCATGTCCCCTTTCCCAGGCTCCCGAGAGGGCTTGGAGTCCTATGTCACTGGTCGCCCCATCGCCTCCCATAGCCACCACCTTGGGCTTCTTGGTTCTCACGCCTTTCTGGTTGAGTATTTTCAATGCTGCTTCAATGCCTGAACCGACGGCAGCAGCATTCTCGAACAGGGTATGTATCCAGGGGACCCGCCAAGAAGTAGTCGGGAAGGGAGAAGAGACAATCTCCATACATCCCGTGGCATTAGAGATTATCACCTCTCTGCCCAGTGCCTTAGCTACCAGTCTTACGGCCAGGGCTTCCGCACAGCCAATGCAGGCTCGGTGACCGGGGGCAAAAAAGTCCTTTCGGGGCAAAAGCCTGGGAACATATATGGCAAAGCTTTCCACTTATCCTCTAACTCCAATTATCTCTGTTTCTTCCTCTCCACCCCTCTCGGCTATGTCCACACCCTTGGTAATCATTTGAGCAAACTCCTGTACTGCGATATCCCTGCCGCCTAGCCCTCCTATGAAGCCGACTACCTTCGGTCTCTTTTGTTGAGAATACAAGGCGGCTTTTATCTCAGAGCAAACCGGTCCTGGTGGCCCTGCATAGGAAAGGCAGCGATCCAGAACAACAAGAACCTCGGCGTTCTCAACCGCCTGGCGCACTTCCTGGAAGGGGAAGGGTCTCCACAGTCGCAATCTGATTAGACCTACCTTTTTGCCTTCTTCCCTCATCTCATCTATTGCCACCATGGCTGTTTCACTGAAGCTCCCCATGGTTAGAAGCAAGACCTGGGCCTCTTCTGTCCTGTAGTGCTCAATGGGATAGTAATGGCGTCCACTGATTTCACCAAACTCTTTCCACGCCTGGAGGATCACAGACTTTGCTGACTTAAGCGCGGTGTTCTGGGCTTGCTTTGTTTCTGTAAACACGTTGGGGAGAGCAAAGGCCCCCATGGTCACCGGCCTGTCGGCATCCAGAGCAAAGGGATGACTATACTTAGGAAGGAATTTGTCGACGTCACTCTGCTCCGCTAGAACCAAGGGTTCTACAACGTGGGACAGGTGAAAGCCATCGAGATGAACCATGACCGGGAAGAGAACGTCGGGGTGCTCACCAATACGAAAAGCACACAGCGTCAGGTCGAAAGCCTGCTGCCCATTTTCGGCAAACATTTGAATCCAGCCGCAGTCTCGAACTGCCATAACATCAGAGTGGTCACCCCAAACGCTTAAAGGTGCAGACAGTGCTCTGTTGACAACTGCCATAATCACAGGTAACCTCATGGCAGAAGCCACATATAGTACCTCATGCATTAGCTCCAATCCCTGTCCGGCAGTAGCGGTGAAGGTTCTAGCCCCTGCTGCTGATGAACCCAGGCAAGCACTCATAGCTGAATGCTCAGACTCAACCGGGATATACTCTGCATTCAACTCCCCGTTGGCCACCATTTCTGCCAGTCGTTCCACAATGTGAGTTTGAGGGGTGATGGGATAGGCAGCGACGACATCGGCATCAGCTAGCCTTACTGCCTCAGCCAGTGCAAGGGAGCCCTCCATTCCTATGATTTCCATGGCGCTACTCCTCTGGAACCATTTCTATTGCCTGTGTCCAGCATTCCCTGGCGCAGATGCCGCAGCCTTTGCAATAGTAAAGGTCGGCCTCAAAGTATCCTTCAGAGTCCTGGTTGACGCAGCCTTCGGGACAGTAAATAGAACAAATGCCGCACTTTATGCATCTATCTTT
>JAUWXW010000149.1 GCA_030616195.1 Chloroflexota bacterium
TGGCCATGACGGCATACCTCAGCGAGCGTCTAGCGATTCCTCATTCCCTTAGCCCTATTTGCGCACCTGGCCACGCCACGGCGAGTCGCCGCCGCCTTAGGTCGCCGGAGGCGACTCTGTCGACCGACCCCTGGAAACCTACGGAGACCCCTCCCGTCAAGGGAAAGGGTGCCCCTATAGCCCTGTTCATCAGCCAAGCTTGGAAATCACGTCTTCGAGCTGGAGCAGCAGGGTCATGTCACCGTCGATCGTGAGCTTGCCGAGCGTCCAGGCGTTCATGCGACTGATCTCTCCCCTCTGGATAGCCGCCCAGTCTTCGGCCGATACGGTGAGCGTACAGTCGGGGTCTGGCACGATGCCCTCATGGCGGGTCGCTTCACCTCGCTCAGACACCACGTACCAGTCGCCGCCGCCAGGCCCAGTCAGGTGGAACTGGACCGTCACCGTCACTTCCTCGAGCCTCGTTGTCTGCCTCCGCGGCGCGCCTGGAGCAGGCAAACCCAACAGGCTGGCCAGCCTTTGGGTGCAGGCGTTATTGGTCTCGGTGTCCTCACTGCCCAGGGGGACACCGAGTGCCTTCAGATTCTTCTGTACCTTAAGAGTGACTATCCCGACTCTCAGAACCGCCAGGACCTCCTGGTAGAAGAGGTTCTGCACCGTCCAACCCGTCAGTTCCTGGTAGCGCTGAACAGTCTCTTCCCTTCCCGGAGAGCCCTCCAGGCGCGGGACGCCATAGGCCTCACTCGTCATCCAGTCAGAAAAGAGGAATAAAGCCAGGTCACCTTCGGGGTCACCCAGGAAGGTTATGTCCCAGTCCAGTGCCCCCACTACCTGACCATCCGGGCCGTACATCATATTGCCCATCCGGCAGTCGCCCCAGCACAAGGTCACACGTGGCAGGGTATAGCGGTTCTCCCTGAGCCAGTCCAGGGCCACCCTCAGGATCGGTTGTCGTTGAGGGTCTTCCTCGACCCAGTTGAGATATCTTTCCTGGTAGTCCAACTGCTGGTCGAGAGGACTGGCGCCGCGTCCAGGGTCGCCCAGAATGGAGATTTCCTGCCTCTTCCAGTCCACTTTGTGGACTTTGGCCATGGTCTCCAGGGATGACCACCACATCCTGGCCCGCCGGTCAGGAGTGGCATCGTAGTAAGGGCCGAAGGAGTGATAAGGGGGGAAATCAGCAGGGATAACTCCCTCTAGCTTGTCCATGAGGAAAAAAGGAGCGCCAAGCAACTTCTCGTCCTCCTCGTACCAGTAGACCCTCGGCAAAGGCACATCTGTCCCCTGCAGGCGCTCCAAAACGTGGAACTGATTCCTCAGATCGAACTCGGCATAGATCGGGTATGATATGGGAGCACAGCGGACCACCCTTCCCTCCGTCCTTTGTTGCCCGCCTTCCTTCCAGCTCAGGTCAAAGACAAAAATATCGTTGGAGAGCCCGGCCCCGGGCCTCTCCATGTTTGATATGGACATGTTCCGGGCTCGGGGCATCTTCTCCTGCAGCCAGCCCAATATCTTTGACTGCACACCGGCTTGGTCTGGTTGTCGCGAGATCATCCTCTATGTCCTCCCTCCGGATTTCTTGCCAGGCTAGGCAACAAGATCCAATAATGGTGGCGCCAAAGCAGCCCAAGGGCCTTCGGCATCAAGGATGTCGTTCCCCGTGACGTAGCCAGCCTTGCTGGCCTTATCTCCTAGTAGCCTTCATAGCCGAACCTGGGATACTTGCCAAGGCAGACCACCTCGATTATCCCGTGGCCAACTTCGTTGCCGCAGCGGAACTCACACATCTGGTCCACGAGCAAGGAAGCCTGGTCAACCTCTTGAAGCACCTTCGGGTCGGTAAGATCCAGCGTGTGGCCCTCAATAAAGTACTGGCCCATCCATTGACCGTGGCAGAATCCCCTAAAAGGGCCATAACCGCCAAGCGCCAGGTAGCACATTGTGACAGGGCGGATAGAGACCTCCGTTTTCGAGCCATCGATACCGAATAGGGTGGCTTTGCCCGACTTCACCCGCCGCGGCGCGCCCGTTTGGAACACGCTCCTTTCTTGGTGATACCTCTGAACGGCTGACACCGAATGGAACTCGAAATCGTTCTCCACCCTGACCAGCTTGAGCGGCTCTCTCTCGATCCCATAGGGATAATAGACCGCCCCACCCATAACATGGGGCGGGTTAGGCCAGGCCTCTCTTATGTGATAGCAGGCCCCCCACTTCTCAAACTGCATGATAGCGAACGAGAACAAGTACCCCTCGTGTACCTGCGGCGGCTCCACCCCCAGTTCCCCCACGTCTCCGCCACCAGCACCACGCCTGATACCCCACGAGTGGTCCCTGACCGCCTGCCATGTGTCTGGGCTCACATCATAGGTCTTCCCGTCAGCTTTGATCCACCCGCTCATCCTGACCATCTGCATGTAGCGCTGAACGTTCTCCGTCACCCTGCCCTTGTACCGGGAAAACTGCGGCGGCTCTTCATGACAAGGCCCGATCCCGTCACACTCTATGTCGAAGCTGAGCCCGTGCTCGTTCTCACCCAGGACAAACCGCATCTTCTTCAGTGGCTCGAGCACCTCGTAAGACAAGGGACCCACCTCAGTCCGGTCTGCTGCGGGATACAGCTCCCGGGATGCCCTGACATTGTACTGTGTCTTGCCCTCGATATTGAGGATGCCGTAGGCATCCACGACATTCCGGTTGGGATAGCGGCCCAAGCCGACACTCCAGTGAAACTTCCCCGAAAGGTCGTAGCCGCTGAACCACACCCTCTCCGTCCATTCCCGGACACTGGTCTCAACGTGGTCAAAGGTGGACACGATCTGGTGACAGAGTAACTCGTCATACTTGGTAAGCATTTTGACCTCCTTTTAAAGAATTACGCCCCAAATCCGAAGCACCACATCCTACACAACATGACAGTATGCAAAGGGGGAGGAACAAGGAGTCAGGAAAGGGGAACAAGAAAAGGGTAGACAGTCATCCGTTCCGTGTTCCAAGTTCCTCTGATCTGCCTGCAGATGCTGACTTCCGAGCTGCCAAGTCAGAACCTTCAGGTCTACGCCACTCTCTCCTTGATTCTCAATTCCTCCAAGTCTAGCGGTTCGCCCTTGGAAGGCTCTCTTCGGAGACTGATCACTCCTTCCGGACATGCACCCTCGCAGGCACCACAGCCCATGCACTTTACCAGGTCGATAACAGGCTTTTGCGCTTCGTCGTCAAAGGTGATAGCCTCGAAATTGCACATATCGACACAGGCTGCACACCCGTTGCAATCATCGCCTACTTCGGCAACATACCCTGAGGGAGCCAGAAAACAAAGGTCCTGCTGAGCGGCTCCCCCCAAAAGATTCCACATTTTGATACCCATGCAGCAGCACCGGCAGCAATTGCAAATGGCGAAGAAACGGTTGCCAATCTCCCTTTTGAAATAGGCACAATGAACCTCGCCCCGTTTGTAGGAGTCTTCCAGTACTTTTACCGCCTCATCCTGAGAGATCTTGCGAAACTTGGGATTCAGGTTGGCTATGAAGTCGGCGGCAGGATCACCTACCATAAGGCAGACCTCCATTGGATAGGGCAAGCAGGGTTTATCTGAATTCAAACGGCAGCCACACGGGCCCACTGCAATGGAACCAGGAGTCTGCAGTATAACATCCCTGGCGATCTTCCACGGCACCACCTTTTCAGGTAAAGGCAAATCCAAATCCTTCTTCTGCGTCACCAGCTTTATGGCATCCAACAGTTTTACCACCTTGGCATGGTAAATGTCTGTTTCGGCACCGCCTGCTGCTGCTTCGGAAATCTCCTGTGTGTAGACTTCCAGCATTTCAGCGATACCTTCGTCCAGCTTTCCCAGGTCCTCATGGGGAATCTCCTTGTAAGGAAGGCCAATGTTCTTACAAGCGATAGAGGCAAATCGATTTATGTATTTCAAATAAAGGTAACCGCCATAGAAATCGTTTTTGTCCCCTGCAGGAAACATTTCGTAGAACGCTTTTGTTGAATGATGCACCGTCAACTCCTTTCTCGAATCCTACACATCTCTCCCCCCGAGTCTTGTTGGCGGAGGAAAGAGACAAGTGTCATAAGGCCCCAGAGGGCAAACGGACGCCCAAAGGCACCCCTTTAATACGCCGGGTAACACGGCCGCTTCGCCGTGGTCCCAAGAATGTCGACATTTCCTCCTCCCCCTAGAGTCAGTCCAATCAACCCGGCGTTTGCGTGCTTCCTCTCTCAGTAAGCTCGCCATAAACTCCATATCCCTGGTACCCGTACCTCGGATACTTGCCGACAACCATCAGTTCGGTGGTCCCGTAGCCAACTTCGTCGCCGCAGCGAAGTGTCCGCCCCCCGCAATGGCATAGATAGTAATCCATGCCCTTTCCGTCCATTCCCGGGCGCTCGTCCCGGGACGGTCAAAAGTAGATACCGCCTGATGGCAGAACATCTCGTCATACTTGGTGATCATGATTGGTCTTCCTTTTGTTCCTAGCGATAGACTCTGTACACTGGTTCAAGCCTGATGAAGGGGAGCCAGAAGCCCCCTCTGCTCCAGGTCGTTGGCCACCTCCCCCAGCTCCAGCTCCTCGAGGTTGGCCCTGGTTTGAAGGCCAGTGGCCACATCCCATCGCCTGAGCCAGTAGTATTCGTCTTTCGCCTTCTCGAATTCTTCTCTATCGACCACTGTGCCCTTTCGGGACATGACCTCACCGTCTTTCCCCGGCGCCAGACATTCAGGGTTGGCGTGGTCGTACTCTATGGGCAGATTATGACAGGCATCAGGGAGCCTATCGAAATCTCTCCCCCGGTGACCTTCCCTGACAAGTATGGCCCGCTGTAGGTTAAAGACCCTTTCACCTATTCTGTATAGCCCCTCCTCATCCACCTCCTTTCCGGTAACGGCAGAGAGGAACTTGCTTTCCAGGGTGGGGTCACCCACATGGTCCTCAGTGTGTTCCAGGTCTGTAAGGGGCCACAAAAG
>JAUWXW010000160.1 GCA_030616195.1 Chloroflexota bacterium
ACGCTCTGGTCTACATAAATTCGTTCGATGAGGCATCCGGCACGTTCTGCCTCCGTGCAGTGCTAGGAGTAGGTGAACGGCTGGACAGAGTCATCAAGCTACTGGGGAGACACCCTGTCGGGATGACTACCCCCATAAACGAGGAGGCCAGGCTCGGCCTGACCAGTGGCAAACTGGAGAAGGTGCCTGGGGGTCTCTACGAACTCGCTGTCGGGGCGATACCGAAGTCTGTCTGCACTGCGATTGAGGAGCTTCTCGGCCTGAGCCAGCCATACGCCATGGGTTTTGCCTGGAAAGGAGAGCTGTTTGGCGGCGCCGTTATCTTCACGCGCAAGGGAGCTGAACTGCGAAATCCGGACATTATACAGACATTCGTCATGCAGGCATCAGTAGCGCTGCAACGCCGGCAGGCGGAGGAGGCATTACGAAAAGCTCACGACGAGTTAGAAACAAGAGTTGAGGAAAGAACCCGAGAACTGGCAAAAGCCAACGCAGAACTTCAAAATGAAATCACCGAGCGCAAGCGGGCGGATAAGGCGTTGAGAGAGAGTGAAAGAAGGCTTAGGGATATCGCAGAGAATGCTTTGTCGTGGATTTGGGAGACCGACGCCAACGGGAAAATCACCCACGCCAGCCCCGTTATTGAGAAGATTCTAGGATATGCACCAGAGGAGGTTCTGGAAAAAGATTTCCGTGAGTTATTCCATCCTGAAGATCGAGAGGTAATGGTGAAGGCTGTGAATGAAACGTATGCCGACAGACAGCCATTCCGCGAAGTGATACACCGGGGTTGCCACAAAGATGGCAAAACAGTCTGGCTCATGGCAAGCGGAGTCCCCATACTGGATGAGAAAGGAGACCTCCTCGGATACAGGGGCTCAACCAGCGATGTCACCCGGCGCAAGCAGGCGGAAGAGGAGTTAAAGGCAGCCCAGGAATACGCCCAGAGCCTCATTGATAGTTCTCTGGATGTGATCATCTCTGTAGACGAGGACCGCAGAATCGTTGAGTTCAACCTAGCTGCCCAGCATGCGTTTGGTTACAGTAAGGCGGAAGTCCTGGGCAAGCACGTTGACATACTTTATGGCCATCCAGCCGAAGGGTTCAATGTTCATGAGACCGTCCTGAAAACAGGACAGTTCACTGGCGAAATAGTAAACAAACGGAAGAATGGCGAGACTTTTCCCGCTTTTCTTGCTGCTTCTGCTATGAAAGACGAAAATGGTAGATTCCTGGGGGTCATGGGTATCTCGCGGGACATCACTGAGCGCAAGCAGTTGGAGGAGAAGCGAGAACAGCTTTACCAGCAGGAGAGGAAACTGCGTCAGGAGCGAGAAGCGGAACTCAACAGAAGGGTCGACTTTGCCAGAGCACTGGTGCATGAGCTAAAGACTCCACTCACCGCCGTGATGGCTTCAAGCGAGTTGCTGATGTCAGAGCTCCCGGAGGGGCCTTTACTAGCGTTGGCCAAAAACATTAACCGAGGCACCGAGAATCTGGATAGGATAATTGACGAACTCCTTGATTTGGCCAGGAGTGAGCTGGGCATGCTGCGGTTGAGGTGCGGAGCAGTGCAGCCTCTGCAACTGCTTCAGCGGGTGTTCGATGATATGGCTCCGGTGGTTTCGAGTTATGGACACTCGCTCATCCTCGATCTGCCCTCTTCACTCCCTCCAGTCTGGGCCGATGAAGACCGCCTGCGTCAGGTGGTACTCAATCTAATCAGCAATGCCTCCAAATTCATGACTGGGGAAGGGAAGATCACGCTGAGAGCCAGGAAACAGGATGCTCACTTGATAGTGGAGGTGCAAGATACCGGGATCGGGATAGCTGAAGAGGAGCAAGAGCGGCTGTTCGATGCCTACTACAGGCTGAAAGGTGATAGAGAACACATCAGTGGGCTGGGGCTGGGGCTGGCGCTGAGCAAGACGCTGGTGGAACTCCATGGAGGCCAGATATGGGTGGAAAGCCAAAAGGGCAGAGGGAGCACCTTCGGCTTCTCGGTGCCCTTGAAGCCGCTGCCCACGAGAAACCAGCCATGAAACAGGAGAGGGATTGTGAAACTTCTTATGATCGACGATGACCGCAATGCCGTAGAGACTGTTTCCCTGGCACTGAGGCGTAACGCCACATGAAAAGCAGCCTCCCTGGTTGGCAGGCCGTCGTGCTAAGGAAAAGCCTGGCGGGTGCCAGGCTAACGAGCATGCAACGTTGAGCAGAGGAACTCTGTTTCCTCTTAGCCGTGCGCTCTGGTGGAAAGTCCCGCCGCTGCCATGATGTCCGGAACCACCTCCTCCCTGCCTATGGCCATGATGTGCACCCATCACAAATCGACTCCCTTTCCAGTGTGGCGATCATCCGCCCGGCGATCTCGATACCCTTGTTGAGCGCCTCACCTTTAGGTGCGTTGGCCAGCTCATCGATGAGGCTCTGGGGCACAAAGATCCCTGGCACGTTCTCTGTCATAAACTTCGCCATCCTGGCCGACACCAGCAACACTATCCCCGCCAGTATCTTAACGGGGAATTGACGAGCATACTCCATGAACTTGGCAAAGTTATCTAAATCATAGATTGCTTGAGTCTGGATGAATTCCGCCCCCGCTTCAACCTTCTTCTCAAACTTGATGAGCTGAGGTTCGATTGGCTGTGCTTCAGGAGTGACTATGGCCCCGGCACAGAACTCGACCGCTCCGTCGAGATCGTTTCCCCCCAGGTCTTTCCCCGACTCCAGTTGCCGAATTGCCCTCAGCAACTGGGCCGAATCAAGCTCGAAGACGTCTGCCGCGTTCTTGTGATCGCCGACGACAATCGAGTCTCCGGTAAGACAAAGTACGTTCCTTATGCCTCTGGTGTATGCCAGAAGAAGCTCCGCCTGAAGAGCCATTTGATTGCGGTCACGGCAGGTCATCTGCAGTATGGGTTCACCACCTCGCTCCTTGATGTGCAGGCAACCACCGATAGAGGGAAAGCGCATCACCGAACTCTGATGGTCAGTAACGTTGATCGCATCCACCTTATCCTTCAGGATATCGATATGGTGGATCATCTTCTCAATATTGGTACCCTTTGGTGGGCCAATCTCACTAGTCACCACGAATCTGCCCGAATTGAGGACTTCCCTGAAGCTCTGCGCCATGGTCTTTTCCCTCCTCACAGAATTCTGGTCACGCGCGGCCTGGGTACCACATGAGAGTCCTTTATAGGATGGTACCTTCTCATCAAGTCAAGCCGGCCCTGCTCCTTCAGGCGCTGATAGATGAGAGTCCAGGCGCAATCCTTTTCTTTGTCAACCTCGCACTTGCCGTTGTCAGTGCCACCGCAGGGGCCGTTTAGCAGGTGCTTATGACAGGCTGTTATGGGGCAGATGCCGGCAGTGTAGCCCAGGACACAGTGGCCGCACTGGGCACAAACCTCGTGAAAATCGCCCGGCCTCTCCTCCAGACCTATGAACAGGGTATCCAGTGCTGGAATGACTGGCTTATTAATGTACGAAGCCACCCTCTGCACTCCCATAGCGCAGGACATCGCCAGAATGCAGCTCGCATTACCGATAGCTCCGTTGTTCTCTATTATGGATGCTTCTGTCATCTCATCACAGGCAGTGGGCAGCACTATCCAGCCGGTGACTATCTTATCCAGCCCTTGAAGACGTTCCTTCATATCCAGGACCTCTTCCCTCCCGCCAGTTCTGGTCATCGTGGCACAAGTCCCACAGCCAACGATGTAGACCCTGTCCAGCCCTTCCAGTTGCTGCTGGACTTCTTCAAAAGACTTCTGTTTGGTAATGGATTTCATACGCCACCTCCCAATGGAACAATACAGCCCTGAAGCGCCCTCATGCTTCCAGATCGCACCTCAGGCATCGCTGGGCCTCCTGCTGAGCCCTTTCCTCCGACAAGCCCAGCTCTATCTCCTGAAAGCTAGTTTTCCTTTTCTCGGGGGACAGCCTGGGCATTTCCACCCTCGGTTTTGCCTCCCACGTTTCCTCTTCCTCTGCTGCTTCCGCAGCGATCAGCTCACGAACAGCGCTACTCCTTAGATCATAGACCTCGACGCGGGAGGTATCACCCTTCAGATATTTGTCTATGGCGATAGCCCCTCTTCTGCCAGCAGCGATGGCCTCTATGACCATACCAGGCCCGCTAACGAAGTCGCCCCCGGCAAAGATCCCGGAGACGTTTGTAGACAGCGTATAGTCGGTAACCACCAGTGTCTCCCAGCGAGTGCGCTCCAGAGCACTGTCCGGAGGCAGAAAGGAAAGGTCAGGGGCCTGACCTACCGCAGCAATGACGGTATCGGCCTCCACAAAGAACTCGGACCCAGGAATAGGCACCGGCCTTCGCCGTCCGCTGGCATCGGCCTGGCCTAAGCTCATGCGGGTGCACTGCAGGCCAACCGCCTTCCACTGGTCAGTCACTATCCGTGTCGGGCTGGCCAGGAAATTGACCTGAAGCCCCTCAGCTAGGGCCTCATCGTATTCTACCTCGCTCACCGGCATCTCATTACGCGACCGCCGATAGAAGATACTTACTTCCTCAGCACCAAGGCGCAGGGCAGTGCGAGCGGAGTCCAGGGCCACGTTTCCACCCCCAATGACAGCCACCCTGTTCCCCACACTGACCTGCCTCCCAAGCCTGATATCCCTCATGAATATCATCCCGTAGTACAAGCCTTCAACGTCTTCCAGATCGCCCCGTATACCTATGCGCT
>JAUWXW010000111.1 GCA_030616195.1 Chloroflexota bacterium
TTGCAGGCGAATGGTGCCCAGGAAGCAAAAGCCGCCCTCCTGGAGGAGTTGCTGCCAGCAGGTGGCAGGGCGGGGCCACCCCAGGTACATCTCTGTGTTGTGGGAGTAAATCATAGCACCATGCCGGTGGAATTCCGTGAAAAGCTGGCTCTCAGCACGCGGCAGGGAGATGCCCTGCTGTCGCTTCGCGACTATGTGCCACAGGGCGTTGTTCTGTCTACCTGCAACCGCACCGAGGTGTATGTCGTAGACAGCGACGGGCACTGCGCTCGGCAAGGGGGAATCAATTTCTTGAGGCACTGTACGAGCATGCCTGAAGTCGAGTTGCTACCGCGTATCTATGCTTATCAAGACGCCGAGGCGATGGAGCACCTCTTCCGTGTTGCCTCTGGACTGGACTCGATGATTCTCGGTGAGTTCGAAATTCTGGGCCAGGTCAGGCAGGCCCTGGAGCAGGCAGAAAAGAGCGGTATGGTGGGCCTGCCGCTGTTGAATCTCTTCCGCCAGGCAGTGCAGGTGGGCAGGCTAGTCCGCGACAAAACGGGCATCAGCAGGAACGCCCTCTCCGTCAGCTCTGTAGCCGTGGACCTGGCTGGAAAGATCGTGGGGGATCTCGGCGGGTGCAGGATTTTGGTTATCGGTGCCGGCGAAGCAGGCAGGTTGGTAGCCAAGGCAGCCAGAGAGAAAGGGGCCTGTCAGATAGCTGTTACCAGTCGGTCCCACGGGACCGCTTCGGCTCTGGCAGCGAAGCTGGGCGGCGAGGCGGTGGCCCTGATGAACTTGAGCCAGGAGCTAAAGGCTGCGGACATAGTTATCAGTTGTACCGGAGCGCCGCACACTATACTCGACTCATCTCTAATACAGGAGATAATGCAAGCTCGCGGTGAGAAACCCCTGGTGGTGATTGATATCGCTGTTCCCCGTGACGTGGAGGCTGAGGTTGGGCAGATAAATAATGTCTTTCTTTACAACATAGACGATCTCAACGACATTTCGGACTCGAACCGCCAGCTCAGAGAGAAGGAAACCAGGCGGGCGACGGCGATCATAAAAGCTGAGGTGGATAGATTCGGCTCCTGGTGGCAGAGTCTGGGAGTGAGGGATACAATCGGAGCTCTGGTGAGGAAGGCAGAGGATATACGGCAGTCGCAGTTGGCCATGACGCTCAAGAAGCTGCGGGGGCTCTCTCAGGAGGAACGAGACAGTCTGGAAGCCATGACCAGAGCGATGATGCAAAAGCTGCTTCATGAACCGATAGAGCATCTTAAGAAAGATCAGAGCTGCGTTGCGACGGTCAGCGACCTTTTCCATTTGGGCGAGGAGGAACTCCGGTGAGGAAAATCGTTGTTGGTTCCCGCGGCAGCAAGCTGGCTATGATTCAGACTGAGTCTGTGCTGAACACGATGAAACAAGTGCACCCTGAAATCGAGTTCACGCTGACCAAAATCACCACCAAAGGTGATCGCATGCGGGAGGTACGCCTGGACCGGCTGCCAGGCGTGGGGGTGTTCGTGAAGGAACTGGAGGCAGCACTACTGGATGGCCAAATTGATATGGCGGTGCACAGCTTCAAAGATATGCCGACTGCGATTCCGCCGGGGCTTTTGCTGGCAGGAGTTACGATGAGACTCGACCCGCGAGATGCCCTGGTATCCGGTAAAGGTAAGCTTCACCAACTGGCCCCCGGGTCACGAATAGGTACGGGTAGTCCCAGGCGCAGGGCTCAGTTGCTTCGCTGCCGCCCTGACCTGAAGGTGCAGATGGTGAGGGGGAATGTGGATACCCGCCTGCGTAAGGTATCCTCTGGGCAACTTGATGGGGTGATAGTGGCTGCTGCAGCCATACTTCGTCTTGGTTGCGAGGAGACTATCGCCGAATATCTGCCTCTGGAGGACTTCCTGCCTGCTGTCGGCCAAGGAGCGCTGGGAATAGAAATACGGTCTGGCGACACTGGAATGGCCGGGCTTGCGGCGATGGTCAATCACCAGCCTAGCTGGTGTAGCGTTGTTGCGGAGCGCGCTTTTCTGCGTGCCCTGGGTGGTGGATGCCGTGCCCCGATAGCAGCTGTGGGGAAGGTAAGTGGCGTTAACCTCAAACTGGATGGGATGGTAGCTGACACTGAAGGTCACGTTTTCTTGCGTGCCTCGGAGGAGGGCATCGCCACCGATGCTGAGCGGGTGGGGATTCGACTGGGCAAGAAGATGTGGCGGATGGGAGCATCACAGCTTATCACCGAGGCGAGGATGCGGTGAAACAGGGTAAGGTCTATCTGGTGGGGGCAGGGCCGGGTTTGCCCGGCCTGATTACGGTCAAAGGGTTGGATTGTCTCAAGCGCGCTGACGTCATCATCTATGACAATCTGGTCGATGACTCCCTGCTCCAGTCGGCCCGTCCCGATTCGGAAAAGATATATGTAGGTAAGATGGCCAGTCGGCATACTCGGGAGCAGGCTGAGATAAATCGGTTGTTGGTGGAAAAAGCCAAAGAGGGCAGGGTGGTGGTGCGATTGAAAGGTGGGGACCCCTTTGTGCTGGGGCGTGGGGGGGAGGAAGCGGAAGCCCTGGCGCAGGACCACGTCCCCTTTGAGATAGTGCCAGGCGTGTCGTCAGCGACGGCCGTTCCTGCTTATGCTGGCATCCCGGTCACCCATCGGGGACTGGCATCTCATTTTACGGTAGTTACGGGTCACGAGGATGTGAGCAAGGCTGAGTCCGGTGTTCCCTGGGAAAATCTGGCCAAGGTAGAGGGCACACTGGTCATTCTTATGGGTGTGGGGAATCTGTCAGAAATAGTCGAGGCACTGGTTCAAAATGGCAGGTCTCCCTCGACGCCGGTGGCTGCCATAACTGAGGGCACCTGGCCGAGCCAGAAAACCGTGGTTGGTACCCTGGCTGACATAGCAGATAAGGCAGCCAGCAGCGGAATCAAGCCTCCGTCGGTGATAGTTGTTGGAGAGGTAGTCAGTCTGGGAGAAAGGCTTCGCTGGACCGATTACCTTCCCCTGTTTGGCAAGCGCATCCTGGTCACCAGGGCGCGGCACCAGGCTGGGGGGCTTATCGAACTCCTCTCCGAACGGGGAGCTTCGCCTGTGGAGATGCCTGTTATAGACATACAGGGTGTGTCCGACACACGGGAACTGGACAGAGCCCTTCTCGATGTGGAGAACTACGACTGGATTGTTTTCACCAGCGTCAACGGGGTTGAGGCGTTCTTCCAGCGGCTGCGTGCCCTCAATGGCGATGCCCGCTCACTTAAGGGGATCAAAGTTGGCGCTATCGGCCCGGCGACCTCTGAAGCCTTACAACAGCACGGGGTGTATGCCGATTATCTTCCCGATGTCTACACCAGCGATGGTCTCGTGGTGGGACTTGAAAACCAGAATATAGGCGGGAGTCGCTTCCTGATTCCCCGGGTTGACATTGCTGGCAGGAATCTGGCTGAGGGAATCGCTCGCCTGGGGGCAGAAGTTCACCAGGTGACCTTTTACCGCACGGTCATGCCCGATGAAGTCCCCCCGAAGGCGAAGCAGATGATTTTGGATGGGGAGATTGATGTTGTCACCCTCACCAGCCCCTCAACCGTAACTAACCTGCTGAGTCTGATGGGAGACCAGCGGGGTTTTGTACAACGAGCCACGATTGCTTGCATTGGCCCCGTAACGGCTGCCGAGGCTGCCGGAGCAGGGCTGGCGGTGGACATAGTGGCCAAAGAGCACACCATCGCCGGTCTTGTAGAGGCAATAGAGAGGTACTTTCAGGCCGCTGGGAAGGAGACTTAGATGGCTGGTTTTCCTGAATTACGTTTGCGCCGCCTGCGCCGCACCGGGGCGCTCCGCAACATGGTCCGGGAGACCCGCGTTGACGTCAAGGACTTGATTTATCCCCTGTTCGTTGTGGAGGGCAGCAATCTCAAGCAGGAGGTCGCCTCCATGCCAGGCGTTTTTCGCTACTCACCAGACCTACTGCCTGGTGAGGTAGAGGAGATAGCCGGGCTTGGCATTCCGGCGGTGCTCCTTTTCGGCATACCCGAACACAAGGACGAGGTTGGCTCCGGGGCCTATGACCCGGAGGGGGTTGTCCAGCAGGCCATACGCACCATCAAGAGCGCTGTACCGGAGCTAGTGGTGCTCACCGATGTCTGTCTGTGTGAATACACCGATCACGGGCACTGTGGCGTCATTACAGGTGGCTATGTTGACAACGACCGTACCCTGGAGCTTCTGGCACAGACGGCCGTGTCTCATGCCGGAGCGGGTGCTGATATGGTGTGTCCCTCTGATATGATGGATGGAAGGGTGGGTGCAATCCGCCAAGCATTGGACAAGGATGGCTTTCAGCATATCTCCATTCTTTCCTACGCTGCCAAGTATGCCTCTGCCTTCTATGGCCCCTTTCGGGAGGCAGCCGACTCTGTGCCTCAGTTTGGCGACCGTCGCTCTTACCAGATGGACCCGTCCAACTGGCGGGAGGCTTTGAGGGAGGTGGAGCAGGATATAGCCGAGGGCGCCGACATAGTTATGGTCAAGCCTGCCCTGGCCTACCTGGATGTTGTACAGAGGGTGCGCCAGGCCGTGAGCTGCCCTATAGCGGCCTACAACGTAAGTGGCGAATACGCCATGGTGAAAGCGGCGGCGCAGCAGGGCTGGATAGACGAAAGGGAGATCGTTACAGAGATACTGACCGCTATCAAGAGGGCAGGAGCAGACCTTATCGTCACTTACCATGCTAAGGAAGCAGCCTCCTGGCTTTAGCCGATAGAGGTACGTACATGAAGAATACGGAACAATCGCAGCGGCTCTTCTCGGAAGCACAGTGCTACCTGCCTGGCGGGGTTGACAGCCCGGTGCGCGCCTTTAAGGCAGTGGGCGGAAATCCCCTCTTCATGAAGCGGGGTGAGGGGTCGCGAATTTACGACGAAGACGGCAACGAGTTCATTGACTATGTTTGTTCCTGGGGTCCGCTGATACTGGGCCATGCCCATCCCCAGGTGGTGGCTGCCCTTAAGGAGGCGGTGGAGCGGGGAACAAGCTTCGGTGCCCCCACCGAGCTGGAGACAGTCCTGGCCAGGATGATCTGCGATGCCGTGCCTTCTATCGAGATGGTCCGCTTTGTCAACTCGGGTACTGAAGCCGCTATGAGTGCGCTGCGCCTGGCCCGTGCCTTCACCGGCAGGAATAAGGTGGTGAAGTTCGCTGGCTGCTATCACGGGCATTCGGACGGACTGCTGGCCAGGGCTGGCTCTGGTGTAGCCACCCTGGGAATGCCGGACAGCCCCGGAGTGCCGAAGAGCTTTGCCCAGGATACCCTGGTAGTCCCATATAACGATATAGGGGCTATGGAGGACCTGTTTGAAAACTATCCCAAGGGGATCGCCGCTGTAATAGTGGAGCCGGTGGCGGCTAATATGGGCGTGGTGCCGCCCCTGCCTGGTTTTCTGCAGGGTCTACGCTGGCTGACAAAGGAATTCGGGGCCCTTCTCATTTTCGACGAGGTGATAACCGGGTTCCGCCTGGCCTATGGAGGGGCGCAGGCCGTCTACAGGGTAACGCCGGATCTCACCTGCCTGGGAAAGGTTATCGGAGGAGGCTTGCCTGTGGGGGCGTATGGTGGCAGGCAGGATATTATGGAGATGGTGGCTCCGCTGGGGTCGGTCTATCAGGCAGGCACCCTTTCCGGCAACCCTTTGACCATGACGGCGGGAATAGAGGTGCTCAAAGCTCTGAGCCAGCGCCGTGTCTACCGTCATCTGGAAGCTACCTCTCTGGCTTTGGACAAGGGCATAACCGCGGCTGCGGCCGAGGCAGGAGTGCCGGTGTGCGTGTCCCGCCTGGGCTCCCTTCTGACTGTTTTCTTCACCGCAGAGCGGGTGGTTGACTATGAATCAGCCAGGAAAGCGGATACGGCTCGGTTTGGGGAGTTCTTTCAAGGCGTGCTGGCGGGGGGTATATACTGGCCACCGTCCCAGTTCGAGGCCGCCTTCGTGTCCCTCGCCCATTCTGACGAGGACATCCGCCTCACAATTGACGCGGTAGAGAAAGCCCTGGAGGGTCTGAGGAACCAGCCCTGACCCGCTGAATCCCCACATACTTCCCAGTCCGCTGTCCAGGCCGCTATGCGCA
>JAUWXW010000251.1 GCA_030616195.1 Chloroflexota bacterium
GTCGGTCTTGCCAGCTATCAGCAGCATGGTGGGGGAATCTACACCAAATTCCTCCGCTGCCTGAGGGTCTTCGACGTAGTTGATTCGTTTGAAGACAATTCGGTCACCATATTCCTGTTCTAATTCATCAATCATGTTAAGTTCATATTCAAAACAATCCGGGCACCCATCCCAGAAGAACAAGAACTGCGGCCCCTCAACGATATCGTCGAGTGAACTTTGCGTGCCCCCAATGAAAGGTACAGTTATAACCATGACAAGGGCGACTACGATAAACCGAAAGACAAACATTGCCCCTCTTTTTCTACCCAGATCACGCCGGCTTAGCAGGGACCCGAGGCCGAAGGACTCTGCCTTATCCCTGTGAAGCAATAGCTGCCCGGCCATCAACAGCATCACAACATCGATGGCGATTGCCTGCGAGTGGCTCAGTGACACCAACTCCCCAAAGCAGCTACAGGTATCTCCGACAGGACGGACCAGGCCATAGACACTAGCTACAATGAAGCTGACAATCAGTGGGAGGCTGATAGCGGAAGCAAATATGGAGAATACGCCCAGAACCAGACAGCACCCGATGAAGAGTTCCGCCCAGGGGAGCACAGTGCCGTAGAACTCAGCTAAGCTATGGGGCAGGATATCATAGCCTATGACCGTATCAGTGAATAAAGCCCGATACTGAAGCTTTCCGACGCTGGCAGCAACGAAAATGCCACCCAGAGCCAATCGTAAGATATGTGTTAGCCATACACTGGCAATAATCTCTTTGACACGCGCTTTCACTAACCCTCTCCAGCAAATTCTACCACAAGTCTCATTTGCCAATTAGTCCGGTTGTCCCTGAATCCACGGATCGGGGCTGCCACAGATAGCTTGAAGCAGGAGTACCAAAATGCTATAGTAAACAGTCAAAGAATACCATACCTTTTTTCGAAAGGGGTTCTTCCGAGACACTTGCCATCCGTTTTTGAGATTCTGTCAACAACTCAAGCGATCCTGTGTCTCATGAAGTGGTAGAATTGGTGGACGGGCGTGGCTTTGGATTATGTCTTCACCGCAACTCGCCCCGGCGAGTCGGTTAACGGAGGTCGCCTTAGGCGACCCTTTGGAGGCCTCTCCCATCAGGGGAGGGAGACTATTCTGGTTTGATGCAGAGGACTAGGACATAGAGACGGTAAAGACGAAGCTGCCCGAGGTTGCCTTGTCACGGTTGATCCTTGCCCTGGTTGTGTCGCTGGTGATAGTGGCGCTGCCCATGGCAAAGCCAGCCGAGGCTGCCTGACCAACATGCAGGTATAAGCTGACGGTCGTCAGCAGTAATGGCGAGGTTAACCTGCAGCCTGCTCAACCTGTCGGAGGATATAGCGAGCACACGCCAGTTACCCTGATGGCTGTTGCCGACGAAGGGTATGAATTTGACCACTGGGAGGGTGACCTGACGGGCAGCACTAACCCCGCTTCTTTAGTGATGGATGGAAGCAAGACAATCACTGCCATTTTCAATGCTTACTATCGCCTGGCGGTCGAGACCGACCCGACCGATGGTGGCACGGTTACTCTAGAGCCCTCTCCGCCTGCTGAGGGGTATGTGGCAGGGACAGAGGTTACCGTGACTGCTATTGCCGGAGATGGGTACAGATTTGACCACTGGAGTGGTGCTCTCTCTGGCTCGGAGAACCCGACTACCGTGACTATGGTCTCAGGCAAAGAAGTAACGGCTAACTTCACTAAACCGATCCCCTGGTGGGGGATAGTTGCAGGTGTTGCAGGTGTTGTAGTCATTGCAGCGTCGTTGTGGTTCCTGATAATCAGAAGACGGCGACCTAGTGCTGGGTCTGCGCCGGGACAGCAGTAGTTGCCAGTGGTTGAGGGGCAGTAGTGTGGCTGGAGAGAAGCACAAGCCACCTTTGGTGGGGGAAGGGGTGGTGGGTTTCGCTACGCTGCACCAGCCTACACATAGCTAGGCTCCTCTCCCTGGAAAGGAGCGAAAGCGGAGCCTCCGCTCGCTACCCCGTTATTAGAGGTAGCCAGTCACTAACCCTCACCAACTCCTCCGCTTCGGCGCTCCATTCATATACCCTTACGTGATCTACCAGGTCCCGTTTAGTCTCGGTGAAGAACCGTTTCGGGTAGCCTTCCATCTGAATCTCGAACTTTGCTGCCGCGTCATAGAAGGCCTGGCCGTCAAAATTCTCGACGCCCACCTCTTCTATTGCCTGCCGCATGATCTCGCAGAAAGCAGTCTGGTTGGAAACTGCACCTACATAGGTTGAACCGGCATAAATCATGTCCTCAGCTTGATCAGGACGGTACTTATCAAGAAGCTGTTTAGCCAGATCGACAATTGGATTGGCTTCATCCCACCAATAATCTGTAGTAACTGTTATTGATCCATCAAGGCCTTCCCAGCCAATCATGTCCACATAGAAACCTCGGTAAGCAGGTGCGCTGGCCTCATGGAAAAACGTGGCATCGTACCCCCTGGCTCGAAAGTCCCTGAAGAAATAAGCCGCTGCGTAAGCGTGTACACTAATGTAGTCACAGTCTTTCAGCGCCTCTATCTCACCACCAAAGCTCATTGATGCCACGGGAGGTAGGAAACCGCCAACCCATTCGAACTCATTCGGGTGATCCAGGCAGTATTCCCTGACTGCGTCCTGCTGCTCTATTCCCATGGTTTCACGCCAGGCCAGATGGCCAATCCTGGGCACTCTTCCTTCCGCCGTGTAATCCCAGTGCTTTTCGCTGATCCATTTCAGGATGGTCCTTAGTTGAGCACTGGTTGAAGGAGCGGTGGTGAAGACCCATCCCGGAGGCTCTATCATGGGGATGGTATTACTCTGGGAAAATATCGGGACCTTAT
>JAUWXW010000006.1 GCA_030616195.1 Chloroflexota bacterium
GTGCTCTTCCATCTCATTTGTAAACCTGGTCAGTGCATGGATGCAGTAATCGATACCAATCCCCAATATCATCGCAGCAAACATAACCGACAAGAGATGGAGAGAATCATATAGGAGAAACATCACGCCTACTGTCCACACTATCCCTACAAGGAGTGGGACCGCGGCCAGCACTGGCGTGGAGAAGCTTCGGAACGCCACAATAAGAAGGGCAAGAATGAAGATCAAGGTAAGAATTGCAGTGCGGAAGAAGTCCCGCATAACCATCTTGTCACCCTCGTAGTCGATAACTGACATCCCGCCGGTGAACCCTACCTCAAGGCTTTTGTACTCCGCACTTTTCTCCCTGGTATCGTTGATAAGTTCCCCTAGATCATCGAAAAGTGATTCCCTCTCAGTCGTATCATTGATATCAATGTCAACGCCAACATTGACGAGGTAGATCTTGCCGTTGTCGGAGACAATGTACTTTGGGGTGCTTATCTCATCAAGGATGGCAGCACGAAGGCCATCGAGCATCTCAGGCGTGATATAGGGATTGGTCAGTGCGGCGAGATACTCTTCTGGCACGTAGAGTATGGCCTTTTCGCCGGCAAAGCTGAGGTCTTGCACATACTGGATGTCCCTCCACCGAGGATCCTTCTCAAGTTCCTCGATCAGCGACTGCCCGTAGGCCTCAGCAGCAGAAGGATCTGAATCAGAGCAGTCTATCACTACGGTTACCAACTCTTGCTCTCCAAACTGGTCCCTTACGGCCTGAACCATCTTCACGTCAGGGTCATCCGAGCCGAAGAATCCTTCTACACTGCTGTCAATAGTGAAATTTGAAGCAGGAATCAAGGCAAGAAGAGTTACGCCCAATACAACCAGTATGGTTATTATCGGGTGTCTAGTGGTAACCTTTGCCAGGCTTCCCAGGATATTCATCCTCTACTTTCCTGGTTCCCTTAGGAACAGGGCTTTGCCATTTTACAGCTTCTGCTGCAGAGAAGGGAACTACTTTCCAGCGCCTCTGTTTTTCCCCAAGGCGCTTCAATGGAGACTGGCTACAAATTCTTCCAGACTCTCAGGCCTGACTAACTCAACTGGGGCTTCATTCCGCAGGGGGCCTCCTGAGCAACTCCGGGGTCGACCTTCAGAATGGCGGTTGACAAACGACGCGGTATCTTGCCGAGATTTGTCCGACAGCTCAACCGCCTGAGATCAAGGAGCTACTGAAGCTCCCAGAGGGTTGGGGGTACAAAGAAGCGCCGGGTTATCCAACAGGAGTCCTTTCCAAGCCCGTAGCCTCTGAGTCGCAATTCTGCATCAGCCTCGCCGTTTTGGAGCAGCACTGGTAGAGAATGGCTGATGTCAGCTAGACGGCTATCGCAAAGGGGATCGATTGCTGCATGTTGTGTCCAGGCCAGCTCAGGTCTCCATAGGTCTCCTGAGGCGACCCTGGCGGCCGACTCGCCGTGGCGAGGACCTGACACCCACAGCACGATTGCGTGTTTCAGACTAATGCCTTGCGGGGTTACCGGGCCAGATCTTCAATATGCTTGACGAAATCCCCTACTGTTACGAAATCCCTCATCCTATCGATGTCGATCTCAATGTCAAAGGTGCTTTCCACGGCGACGATAATCTGCACCCAGTTCAGAGAATCGGCCTTTAGGTCCGCCAAAGCCGTGTCAAGAGCGATGTCGTGCTCATTGTAGCGAGTAATCTTGGCCAGTATTCCCTTTACTTCGTCCATCACAGACATTCCATCCTCCTGGCGGCTTTTCTGATTCTCCTAAGAATAAGCTATCCGTGCAAGAGATGTCCACAGCCAATCGAATTCTCGATTACCCGTCGTTGTTTACTGAGATAATCTTCTGGGCCTTCTCCAATTCCTCCCGAAGCGTGCCGATGAAGTCGCTTTCCACGGCAAGCTTGGCCTCCTTGATACAAGCAACAATCTGCTCGGCATGGCTACTACCGTGACCGATAACAGCCACGCCGTCAATTCCCCATATAGGCGCGCCCCCTGCTGACTCTGCCGGACTTACCAGCTTCATTAACTCAACGGTAATCTTCTTCACTTCCGATGCCGCCAGTTTGCCACTCAACTCCTGTGTAAGCCACTGGCTAATGCTTTTGCCCAGACCCTCAGAAAACTTGAGCATTATGTTGCCTACGAAACCATCACAGACAATAACATTGGCGGTCCCCAGAGGGATACCCATGCCCTCTACATTGCCGATGAAGTTCAGGCCACTTTCCTTGAGCAATGAGTAGGCCTCCTTCACCACCTCGTTACCCTTGCCCTCCTCGGTACCGACGTTGAGCAGCCCCACCGTGGGCTCGTCAATGCCAAGGAACTTCTTGACAAAGACGCTGCCCGTCACTGCGAAGTTCAGCATATGACTGGACTGGCAGCCTACGTTGGCTCCCATATCCAGGACGAACGTATCGGGAGCGAACTGGATGAAGGGGCCCCCAATGATAGGCCTGTCTACGCCGGGTAGCGTGCCCAGGTACTGGTAGGCGCAAAGCATAAGGGCTCCGGTTGAACCGGCGCTCATCATAGCATCTGCCTTGCCATTTTTGACCAGTTTGGTAGCTACTGCTAGCGAGTTCTTCGGTTTACGCATGACAGCCAGGATTGGATGCTCACTGTCTTTGATAACGTCGGGGGCGTCGACCACGTGGACTGGCAGATTGGCAGTATCTATCTCGGCAAGCTCTGCCTCGAGTAGCTTCCTGGGACCTGTCAGGAATATCTCTACTCCTAAGTCCCTAGCTGCCTGAACAGATCCCTTGACTATCTCAGCGGGCGCGTAGTCACCACCCATACCATCAACTGCTACCCTTACCAATTTGGCCGCTTCCGGTTCTTCTGCCACCCCTACTTTTCGTGGCGCCTTTGCCTGCCCCTTGGCGCCCGCCCACATGCCGGCATTACTTGATTCTTTCATGTCCCCCTCCTTACGTAATAAGGCACCCTTTATCTATGTCCTCCCTGGCGAGAATAGCGGCACCGAGGGCGGCAGCGGTCTGAGGTCGGTCAGGTATCAGAACCTCAGAACCTATCTCTTCCTCCAGGATGCTGACCAGGCCGCTATTCAGGGCCACGCCACCAACAACGGCCACATCCCTCTCGATCCCGATCCTCTTGCACAGCACCATGATACGATGCACCATGGAAAGATAGATACCAGCAACAATTTCCTCCCTGGGTGTGGGTGGGTCACGGTGTACGTGTGATATCACCTCAGATTCGGCAAATACGGCGCAGGTGCTGGAAATGCCGGCCCTAGCCTTGGCCTCGGAGGAAAGCCTGGCCATCTCTTCAAGGGGCATTTGCATCAGCTTGGCCATCTGGTGCAGGAACACGCCGGTACCGGCGGCGCACTTATCCTGGTTGCCCCAATCACTGAGACGTCCTCGCTCGTTCACCTTGATAACGGTGATGCTCTCGGCTCCCATATCTATGACCATTCGGGCTGAGGGAAAGAGGTAGCGGACTCCTCGGGCCAGACATATGGTGATAGATTTCTGCTGCTGGCCGAAGGGAACCGATTTCCCGCCTGCTCCGGTGGTGACAATATACAGGTTATGGTCAAAGCTGAGCCCCGCCTGGCCTAGAGCCTCCCCGGCCGCCGTTCTGGCACTCAATTCAGCCGTATCAGCGGAGAGAATTACGCTGGAGGACAGGACTTCTCCGTCAGTCAATACCACCGCTTTGGTGGTCAGACTGCCTATGTCTATACCTAGTGCTTTCACAGTATCAAACCCTCATGGCCCAAGGAGCGTTAACCAATCTAGGGAAAATAGGCTGTCATTCTGAGGTCGCCTTAGGCGACCGAAGAATGACACAGCATTAGAGACGCTGTATCCTTCATACTAAAGCAACAGACACAAACCATGGTTAGCGGTCCTCTAGAAGCTCAAAAAACCGCTCCAGCTTGTCTCTTATTTCCTCCTCAGAGGCGATGGTAGGATCGACCACATCGCAGTCTAAGATTAGAACCGGTATGTCTAGCTCATCCAGCACGTCTTTGAACAGCTTGATCGTGGCGCAGGTGTGGCGACAGCCGATATCGGCGTAGTAAATAGCGCCATCAATCTTATATTGCCTGGCGCTGTCAACTATTTCGCTCAAGGCCCTATCGTCGAGTGGCCCGTACATGCGCATCTCAGGGAGCATGTACGATTTCCTGGCTACACTTTCCAGTGGCTTGCTGGGGTCAAGCCTTCCCTCTCCCCAGCTACAGAAGAAGGGCTCAGTTACGCTAACTGCCCCATATTCCTGTGAAATCCTTTCCAGAAAGCCTATCAGGTACATGGGTGGCAGGAATAAAGTCATGAGACGAAAACGCTCTTTAGGTACTGCTCCTTTCCCCTGACTGACTGCCTCAGCAAGCTCCTGGCGAAGTGTTTCCAGGTACTCAGTGGCTTCGGGGTGACCGGCGAACAGGTAATCAATTGTCAGCAACTCGAGGAAGCCCTGGGGGTGAAAGGGAGAGGGTACAGCCTGGCGCAATTTGCCGACCTCGCGTAACAGTTCGATTTGTCTGTCCATTCTAGCCACACTCTCGGACAATCGGTCCCAATCCATTTTCCGCCCCGACTGCTCCTCGAGGAAACGTACCATGTCCGCCAGTTCCTCGACCAAGTAGTTCATTTCGCCCTCAGTGTTCTGGAAAGGGTGGTCGAGGAAGAAACCGGGGCAGCCGGTAAGCTTCATGAGCAGCTCGCCGCTTTTGGCGGTATTGTCGCATACCATATTGGACCAGAGTATGACATCGGGACGGGGCAGTGCATCTGTGGCGAAGGCCCCGGCCAAACCTCTGTGTGGTGAGCATATTTCCGGTGCCAGTCCCAGCTCAGCCCCAGCAGAAAGAAGGTCAGCATACTCGCCCAAGAATAGGGCCGTCATCCATGAGGTTGTTTCTAAATGCATGGGCACAATGTCCATGGCGTACATAATCTCACTGGGGAAGAAAACGGTGTGGGCGGCTACGAAGTCGCCCGCCTCTCTGGCGTTGAGCAGGCGAGTGTAGTAGTCAGCCAACATCTGGTAATACATTACTTCGCTCTTCCGTGGCTCGGGACGTGCCTTGCTCATCCTCAGCATTAGCCGGCAGGCCCGCAGGAGAGCATCGATTTTGTTCACTTTTCTTTCGGTGCTTGTCATCTCCGCCTTGACTCCAGCATCTCCAGGAAGGCCTGGACTCTGGTTTGAATTTGTCCCGATCCCGATGTACCGTGTTCCACGTCCAGGGCCAGAGTCGGTATTCCCTGTGCCTGCAGCTTCTCCGTTAGAAGCGGCCGGTCGTGAGCGTAAGGCACGCAATACTTTATGATCTGGCTGATCACACCCTCTACCCTGAAATCTCGGGCCAGGTTGAGTATACGGTCAAATCGCTCGTCAGAAGGAAACATTCGAGCGCAGGGGAAATTGTTCAGATACCGTTTTGAGATAGCTTGTAGTGGAGTTTGGTCACCATCAAGAACCACCGGGTCTGACCAGTACCGGGTACTGGTACAAAGCTCGTCGGTTACCACCAGCCCCCCCGTATCCTCAATCGATTTGATGAATTCCGGGTTAGTCAGGTGACTGCCGGTGATCATCAAGCGGGCTCTGCCTTCATAGCTGTTGCCTGATGTAGACAGTCCGTCCATCAACTCTCTGAGATAATCATTGAACAACTCCTTGGGCATGCGAAAGCTAGCATTCAGTACCTCCATGGTCTCTGCTCCCGTAATAGGGGGGGCGCTGAGCTTTCGCAAATCATAAAGAGCCTTGAGAAGTCTTCTGGACTCGTTGTAAACCTCTATGGAATGACGAAGTGCTTCGTCCGTTATCTGTATATCGAGGAACTCCTCCAGATGTCTGTGAAACTGCCTTACCTGATCGTGATAGAGGTTGTGTGCTCTCTCGGTGTACTTCCGTGGTACCGTGAGCACATGGTGAAAGGGTGTGCCGATATAATTACGCCATAGATCGAACAGGCGGCGGGCTCCATCGCAGGTAGACCCCCCTACAACGCCGTCCAGGAACTCGTACTCTCCCCTGAGTCCCAATTGCAGGCAGCTTCGGGAGAAGGAGCAGTTGTTCACATATAAATAGGCAGTGCCGTCCTCAAGGTCTGTCTCATGGGAGTACCCCACGATCCTTATGGGCAGAGCGCCGGCAGCATGAATGATTTCCTCAGGGGCATAGGTGCAAAGCCAGCCGAAGACCTTTTTCCCCTGGCTCTTGTACCCCAAGATCTCGTCAGTCTTGGGAAAGGTCTGGTTGACTTTCCGAAAACGGTCGAGCACATGAAGCTTGGCATTTTCTGCCCCAGAAGTAGGTGTCGTCATGACCAGGAAACTTCTTGGTACAGTTTGCTAATAGGAGCCTGCCGATAACTTAAAGAAATGCCGGCACCAAAATAGCAGTCTATTCTGTAAGGGTAATTCATTTCAAATGAGGCGTGAAGGATTTCAGTGCCGGAGTTTGATTCCCCCGGTTGTTCTTAAAGGGTCGCTCTGCACGTTTGTCATGCATAAACTTCAGTTCATTATATACGTCTCTTGCTAGCATGACAAATCAATTTGGGGATGAAAATCAACCATTAATGCCTCTGGCCCAGCTCCGTATCCCATCACTGCTCCGAGACCTGCAGTCTCAGCCTGGTGTGGAACGCAAGGCTCCTGTTCCACAGGGTATGTATCATCTGCACCCCTTGCCGATATACATAGTATTACTAGGTATAATGCAACAGAGGGGCAACAAATGTCAAGCGCGTCGGGGCGATTGTGCACCAGTTGATCGTTACCAGGGTGACCGATTATCCAAGAGGGGGGTGAAACGATGTCCCTTTGCCTTGACGGGAGACCCTGCCCCACGGTAAAGGGTAGGTTAGGCTACGCTACATCTACCCTATGGTTTTCCGCTCCTCGCAGTATCCGCAATGTTAGGCCTAGCAGCATGCAAGTCCTAATCAGCGCTGGCTTGGCTTGGCCAGAAAATATCCTATGCCGGATTTGGTGCGGACAAGCTTTGGGCGACTGGGGTCCGCTTCAACTTTCTCCCGCAGGCGCCGAATGTGGACCCTCAGGCTGTTGGTGGCACCATCGTAGTCTTCACCCCAGACTGCCTCGGCGAGGCTGGAGTGAGTCACTACATGACCTGCGTTTTTCATCAGCTGGTGGAGAATATGAGCTTCGGTAGAGGTAACGCTTATCTCCCTGTCACCATCGAAGAGTTCACGAGTAGAAGGATCGAAGCGCAATGCCCCGCAGGCCAGTGGTACTGTAGCACCCGGCAGGACTTGCCTGCGTGTGAGCGCCTTTAGCCTTGCCAGAAGCTCCAGTTGTCTGAAGGGCTTGATCATGTAATCGTCTGCCCCCCACTCCAACCCCTTGACTATGTCAAATTCCTCTGCCTTTACGGTGAGGATAAGGATCGGCATGGAGGAGAAGAGGCGAACCCGCTTCAGCACCTCGAAGCCACTTATGTCAGGAAGACCCAGATCGAGGATGAGGATATCGGGGGCTTCGCTTTCTACCAGTTGTATGCCTTCCTCTCCCAAGTGGGTGGAGACCAGCTTAGCTTCAGGCCACCGCATCTGCAGAGCCAGGGAAATGGCTTCTACGATGTTCGCGTCATCCTCGATCAGCAGAACTTTCACGGTTTTTCTCTCGGTTGCCTAGTGTGACCAGTTTGGATGCGCTACAGCTTAGCGCTAATGACTTAATATCAGTTTAACATAGGCGTAATGTCAATATAATAAACAAGTATAGCACCCTTTTTCCTTTTTGAGTAACCTGCTGGTGCTTTCAATAGAAAACTGAACCCGTTTGTTGACTGCTAGCCCAGACAAGCTGGGCTAGACTTGCCTTGCTTTTACAGGCTAATCGGGTTTCGGGGTCGGAAGCCCGATGGCACCGATGACGGCGTCATCCCGGAGGCATTGCGCTTTCCTTGCTCTGAAGGTATGATTCTGCTGGCGGACTACCAATCAGGAGGGAACTGCATGCGTATCCTTGCTGTGGATATAGGTACGGGGACCCAGGATATCCTGCTGTTTGACAGTTCCCAGGTAGTGGAGAACTGTGTCAAGATGATCATGCCCTCACCCACTGCCATTGTGGCTCAGCGCATATCCCGGGCAACTGCCTGCAGCCAACCTATCCTGTTTACGGGGGTGACCATGGGTGGAGGGCCAAGTAAGAGGACACTTTCCCGCCATACAGGGAAAGGACTGGCAGCCTATGCTGTCGTAGAAGCAGCGCTAACCTTCCATGATGACCTGGACAGGGTGAAGGAGATGGGAGTGACTGTTGTTGATCCTGACGAGGTGCCCCGCTTACCTGACCTGGAGGTGATTGAGCTCAAGGATCTCGACCTGGAGGCGATCAGGCGGGCGCTGGACGTCTTCGGGGTTGACCACCGCTTTGATGCCTTGGCGGTTGCCGTTCTGGATCACGGCTTTGCTCCTCCTGGGGTATCGAATCGCCGCTTTCGCTTCGATTACCTGCGGCGCCTGATGGCGCAACGCAATGAGCTTGCCACGTTTGCCTATCTTGAAGGGGAACTCCCTGACTACCTTACCCGGATGAAAGCAGTGACCAAGAGCGTGGACGTCGACGTGCCCGTGCTCCTCCTTGACACCGGGGTGGCTGCTGCTCTGGGCGCACTCAGGGATAACGAGGTTCCACGACGGGATGATTTGGTGGTGGTCAACACGGGCAATTCCCATATCATTGCCGTGCATCTTCACGGCAACTCAGTCGAGGGCCTCTTTGAGCACCACACCAAGCTTCTCCATCCTGCAGGCCTGGACTCACTAATTACCAAGCTGGTGCGGGGCACGCTGACAAATGAAGAGGTCTACGAAGGCGGCGGACATGGAGCGGTGGTCATTCACGGAGACCAGCGCAATCCCTTCGTGGCAGTAACCGGACCCCGCCGGGGTGTGATAGCTGGCTCGTCACTGGAAACCTACAGGGCGGTCCCGTATGGTGATACCATGCTTGCTGGTTGTTACGGCCTGGTCAGCGCCTGCGCGCTGCGGATGGAAGCCTGGCGTGAGGAGATAGAGGAGGCGCTGAGAGGCAATTCCTGAAGGCTCTTCGCCTTTCCCCTTGACCAAGATGTCACCTGCTTATTTGTAAGCAGCTGGATTGGCGTACAGCTCTATATAACCTCGATAACCTTGATTCTGCTGTGGAGACCCTTCGAGATCCGGAGTTGGCTCTCAGAGACCCCTAAATGTTTTGCCAGCAACCTAATCACCGCTCTGTTGGCTTTGCCTTCTACTGGGGGTTCCTTGACCTTTACTGCAAAGCTATGACCTTCCTGCATAACTTCCTCGGTATTGGAGTTTGGCCTTACCTTGACCTCGATTTTCATTAGCTGGTTCCTATGGTGGGTTGCATGTATGGCTTCCTCTTAGGGCCAAAAAACTGGGAGCTCCACTTGTTTCAGGGAGCTCCCTCGTTTCTCTTTGTATGGTGTGATCACTCACACCTGAGGCCCGCTAGAGCCTTACTTCGCTACCGTCTGGTAGCGTAATCCTCTCTATTCAATTGTACTCCTGCTACTATCTCCCAGAGAAGATACTCCTCTCTAGCGAATTGGACCGGCTCTATATTACAGATTATAACATTCCCCCGGTCAGTTGTCAACGATAAGGCGTGTGGGATTGGTGGTGCTGGCAGTTCTCGTAGCGGCTGTGCCGGTGTTGGGTGGCTGCGGAGAGGACGACTGGTTTGCCATCACCGAGTGGTTTTATCCTCCCCCCTTGGTGGAGTAGTACTGGACGCAATAAGCAAATTGGTAGGCTTGGCGCCTGCGTGAGGTATGATGACCTTGCCAAGGCCGGGCCGAGACGAAGTAGGAGATGCGTGAGTGTCAGGTCCCGTGACCTGGTCGCCCTGTGCGCGCTATTTCTCCTCGATGAACCTTTCCACCTGTACCAGGCTGGTATTGTAGGGAAAGCCACCGCCCGGCGCATAGTGGTCCCGGGTAAGAACATTAGGACTGCCTGCCCGGTCCCGACCCTTCTCATCGGGGCGGTACCAGGCACCCTCACCCAGGGCCACCACTCCAGGCATGATTCGTTCAGTTACCCTCGCCTGGACAATGGTCTCTCCCCGGTCGTTGAAGACCCTGACCTCTTCCCCGTCTTCGATGCCTCGAGACTGGGCGTCCCTATTGCTGATCCATAGACTCTGGGGTTCAAGCTCCCTGAGCCAAAGATTGCTATCGAAGCAGGAGTGTGCTCTGGTCTTATGGTGGACGGTCGTAAGCTGTAGAGGGTATTTCTCCATCAACGGGTCTGCCGGTCCTTCCCAGGGATCGATGTACTTGGGAATAGCAGGGATATCAGGGTTATTCAGGTCAGCGATGCGCTGACAGTAGACCTCAATCTTTCCGGACGGGGTGGGGAAGGGGTTATTCTCCGGGTCCTCGATTTGTTCCTTGAAGCAGATCTCGGGGCCGGAGACCTTTATCTTGTGAACCCCATCCCGTTTGAACTTCTCAAAGTCGGGAACCTGCGGCATCACATCTCCCATGCCTTGTGCAATTTGGCTTATCATTTGCTCTTCAGACATGTCTAAGACCGGGTCGTGGACACCCAACCTTGCTGCCAGGTCGCGGCATATCTCAAAGTCGGACCTGACTTCGGACACGGGGTCAATGACCTTGTTCAGGTACAGGAAGTAGGGTCCGGCCAGCCAGGCGCGGGCCAAATCATTTCTCTCCCAAATGGTGGTGACCGGCAGGAGGATATCGGCGAATGTGGCAGTGGCCGTCATGAATTGCTCGTGAACGACTACAAACTCCAGCTTCTTCAGTGCCTCAACACCCTTATTGATATTTGGAAACTGGTTCAGCGGGTTGGCAAAGGTGATATAGGCCATCTTTATGTCGCTGGGGTAGCCTCCAGCCGTGCCCTGGAGAATGGCGTCCCACAGGCGGCAGCAATGCGGCTGATTACGGAGGCGGCCAGGGACATTAAGAAGTTTCAGTTTCCCCTCATAGGTAGGAGGATTATCTATTGCTGCAGTGAAACCAGGGGGAACCATGGGCCCTACCGGCCCCCGCTCAAAACCGGCGGCGCCGCCGCCATGGATGCCGACGTTACCGGTCATGGCAGCCAGGGTCGATGCTGTGCGGTGGTACTGCTCGCCGAAGGCAGTACGTCCTGGAGCGTACCCCGGAATGAGTGCCGCCGGCTTTGTGGTGGCGTATTCTCGTGCTAGTGAGACGATGATAGCAGCGGGGACCCCAGCCTTTGCCTCAGCCCAGGCTGGGGTCTTGGGCACGCCATCTTCCGCTCCCGTTACATATTCCTTGAATTTGTCGAAGCCAGTGGCGTACCTGTCAAGGAATTTGCGGTGGTGAAGGTTTTCGGTAATCATGACGTAGGCCATGGCCACCATCACAGCCACGTCTGTTCCTGGCCTGATAGGAACCCACTGGTCTGCGAAGACAGCGGCAGTATCGGTGTATCTGGGGTCGACAACAATGATCCTGGCACCGGCCTCCTTGGCCCGTGCCAGATAGAAGCTGGTGTTGGTGCTGTAAATAGAGGTGGCCGGGTTTACTCCCCAGAGAATAATGAGTCGGGAGTTAGCCAGATCGTCTCTGGTGTGGCCAGTGGTCAGCGTCCCATAGGTGGCCCTGGAGGCGAAGACTGACGCTTCTGCTGAAGCGCCGCCCCAAGCCGAAGTGTAGCCGCCGAAGCTGCGCAGGAGCTGGCGCAAGGTCATATTACCACTGTGGAGTGAGCCTGCGCTGCCTGAGTAGGTTAGCGCCAGGATAGCTTTTGGGCCGTACGTCTCCTTAATGCGTACCAGTTCACTGGCTACTGTATCCAGGGCCTCGTCCCAGGATAAGCGCTCAAATCGACCTTCGCCCCGGGGGCCAACCCTCTTTAGCGGGAAGCGAAGACGATCAGGGGAATACACTTGCTGGCGGTAGGCCCGTCCCCGGGCACAGGCTCGCAACTGCGGCTCATCGCCATCATCAGTCTCGACTCTGATGGCAACACCATCCTTGACATGCACCTTAAGCACACATCGACCGCCGCAATCGTAGCACGCCCCCGTGGGTACTATCTTCACATCATTCTGGGATCCGTTTGATTTGGCCGCACTCATTCTTCACCTCCGGTCAGCCAGATGCCATCTCTTCCCTTAGTGACTTCAGCAGCTCTGGGTGTGACTCGTTGAATTCTATTAACCTCCGAATAGCCCTGGCGGCGCCTCGCATTGACAGGAAGAGGGGGAATCCAGCTTCGATGCACAGTTTCTGGACTCTTAGGGATGGCAGCCAAGAGTCCTCATTGGCTATGAAGTGGACTGCCGCGGCCACGGGCAGGTGGCATTCCCTAGCGGCGACGATCAACGGGCCTGCCCCAGTGGCTAGCACCCAATCGCGAATGGTGCCGGGAAGCGAGTCAATGGAGTAATGAAGTATCACTGAGTCCAGCTCAGGCCAATCGTCCAGCGCTGCCATGAAATCGCCTATTCCCTTGTCTCCTCTCAAGAATCTCGCCTCCCGAAGGGCGTCTTCCCAACCCGACATACCTGCCGTGTCGAGCAAGCGGGCCTGTTCAGCCCCAAGGAGAGGGCTGGCATCGAAGGGGTTACGAATCATGCTGCCAGCTAGAGGAATAAGCTCCTTCAATCTCTCCCTTATATGTGGTGGAATGGGGGGAAGCCTCAGTCCGGCTCGCTCCAGTTCGTCGGTGGCTAGCAAGCTAGCGCCGCCGCCATTGCCCACGGCGCAGGTATTCAATCCCCGGGGTGGCTTCATGCGAAGCAGTGCCACCAGCATGTCTACCAGCTCCCCGACGGTGTGCACCTTGATGGCGCCAACCTGTTTGAGAAACCCGTCCCAAACGGCGTCCGCTCCAGCCAGGGCGCCGGTGTGAGAGGAGGCGGCCCTTGTACCGCCCTCGGTGTATCCTCCCTTGTATATCACCACCGGTTTGATCGAGGCTGCTCGGGTGAGCACCCGGCGCAGGCGCTGCGCGTCGGAAGTACCCTCGATGTAGGCGGCGATGACCTTGGTTTCATCATCGTCAGCCAGGTAGTCCAGCAGGTCGCACTCGTCGATATCGCAGGCATTGCCATAGCTGATGGCCTTGCTGAAGCGGAGCCCCCGGACAACGGCACTGCGGATGATATAGGTTGTATTGCTGCCGCTCTGGGAGATGAGGCCGATCGGCCCTGCCTCCTGGGGATAGTTGAGGCAGAAACTTATCCTTGATTTTGGGCAATAAATGCCCATGCAATTAGGACCAAGGATGCGGATGTTGCTGCGACGGGCCATCTCCACCAGCTTCCTTTGTAGCTCGATGCGGTCCGGCTCGCCAGTCTCGGCGAATCCTGCGGTGAAAAGCTGCAGTACCCTGGCCCCCACCTCGCGGCACTCTTCGAGGAGCTGGAGAGTTTCTTCGGCGGGGATACAGCACACAACATGGTCCACGGGGCCGGGGATCTCCCTCAAGCTGCGGTAAACGGGGAGCCCCAAGATCTCACCGCCCTTGGGGTTGATGGCATAAATCTTGCCCTGGTAGCCCATCCTGAGCAAGGGCTCGATGTAATACTCGTTGATCCACCATCGCATGGGATCAGTGGAAGCCCCGGCTAGTGCTATGGACCGTGGATGGAAGATGTATTCTAAGGGGGGTGGCCTTCCCTGGCCATTTCCTGATGCTGGAGGGGTCATTCCTCCAGCACCTGTATGCTGCTTGCCTCCCTGGGCCCGCCATGTCTATCAGGATTTCCCATTTCGGTTCTCGATGAGGCTATTTGTTGATTGCGCCTCTCACAATGATGATATCTGTGCTCCCCTTAGCTTGTCAAACCAAGGTAGAAACCCTTAATCCGTGGATTTCGACTACTCCTTTCCTTGTGGGTGTCAGTCGCCTCAGGCGACTGACCCGCATTGAATAGCCCGGAGCCTGGACGTTCCTCTCAGCCAGAGCGGTTTCCGCCCCCCGATTCCGTGAATTTCGCCTTTGTTGCTCTTTCACACCGTCACTTCGAATCCTTTCTCCTCCTGGCCACCCCAAGGGGTGTGAAGGGGGTACCGCCTACCCCACCCTGGGATTGCCACGGTCGCCCCAGGCGACCTCGCAATGACATGGGGAGATCGGGTTGGCCTGTCCATACGCTGTAACGCCCTGCAGCCCTGCCTCAAGCCTGTGCCCGTAGGTCACCTCCTTCGACATGGGTTATGGATGGAGCATGCCCGTTTAAACTGAGCAGCCAATCATGATTTTCTGCCCAGCGTCGGTTGATGGCGGCATCGTCTACCGCGCTTATATGCGCTTACTCAATTTGAACCAAGGATGAAAGCTGATTATTGATTCGGCAGGGAGCTTCCTGGTCCGGGCAAGGTTGACAGCCATCTCTACAGCCACAAGATAATCAGCAATCCGGTCGGGAAGGAGAAAGTGCTCCCTCACATAGCTTCTGCCTCTCTGGCCAACTATCTCAGCAGACTTCGGGTTTTCCAATAAGTGAGCAATGATATGGGCAGTGCTCTTTGGTGAACGATAGAAGTAGCCATTGTAGCCATCTCTGACCTGAAGCGGAATGCCACCTACATCAGCACCTATCACCGGTTTGCCTTTCCACAACGCCTCAGTTATCACCAGCCCGAATCCCTCTCTAGTCGATGGCTGCATTATAACGCTTGCCGCTCGCTGGAGCGCGTTTACCTCCACGTAGTTGTCCAGACGATTCGCCATTGGAAGGTTGAGTATGTGAATGTCCTCGTCATCCTTTGTCTGGTCGTAAAGCTCAGCCAGGATCCTTTCTCCTTCGGGATCATCAGCAGCAAGGCCACCTGCCAATGCGAGTTGACATTTCCTCTCTTTCCTTACCTGGCGGTAGGTGGCAATCGTCCTGTCCAGTCCTTTCCAGGGATCAAATCTTCCGATTTGAGCTATGATCGGTATATGCGAGTCTATGTGGTGTTTGGTGAGAACCTTGTCTATCTCCTCCTGACTCAGCTCTCGGTTCTTGTCGGAGAGAGGATCAATGAAGGGAGGGATTATGAATTTGGGCAATGGCCACTGTGAAACAACGTACTGAGCTGCCGAGAATATGGCAGCATCATAGTGCTCAGCCCAATCAGTGATGAACTCCCACAGGCCGGGGTTATCCCTCAGAGCTGCGTCTTCGATATCTATGTGGCATCTCCAGAGCCAGGTCTCTCCCGGCTTCTTTAGATAGCGGGTCAAGCCCAGCGGCTGAGGGTCATGAACGTCTACCACGTCTGGGCGACAGTCAATAAGGTTGCCGTTGGCGCACTCCTCGAGAGTGTCAAAATAGGTTTCCTGCATCGCCGGGGTAAAGGAACCCCTCTTGCCCTGCAGTAGATTATGCATATTCTTGGTACATTCAAAGTACTCCCTGTTTCCCTTGATAACCTTCCATTCAGCCTCTATGCCCAGCACATTCAGGAACGGTACAGCGCTATAAAGCATCTCGGCTACACCTCCCCCCTGGGCGGTGGCATTCAGCACCAGCAACTTCAGGCCCTTCAGAGGCTTGGCTGCTCTTTGCAATCTTTCTATTCTATCCTCGCCTACAATAGAGGCATAAGCCTGCAACGGGGGCGTGGAGAAAGGACTGAAGTTCTTTCTCCTACTGTAGACCGTTCCGTCTGCCAGAGGAGAGATGCCCTTGTCCGTATCTGTATTTAGCATTGAAGTCCTCGCTTCCAGGGCGGCATTACTGCTTACGCATTCATTCCATTTTATGCTAGGAAGCGAGTCTCGGCAAGTCTTTGGGATGGGTCGTTTCTGACCATCCTATCTGTCGTTCTGGGGCTGCCCCAGAGCACACCGGCTCGCCGTGGCGGGATGAGGCCCTGGGTAGGGGCACGGTGCACTCGCCACAGCGAGTCGGTCAACAGAGTCGACTCTGGCGACCTTTCGAGACCGTGCCCCTACAACAAAGGTCACTTTTTGAACACTCTGTAAGGCGTCGGGCTACAGGTTGATTATGCACTGTTTGGACTGAAGGCTAATGAGAAAGTAGGCAAGCTCATAATTCCCAAAAGCTTGTCAGTTGCCTGTAGTCGATAACAGAGCTCATAGCGAAGTTTTCTGTTTCTATGCCCGTTTCCTCAACGGCAGCTAGCGGGTTCATCCCACCGACGAGTATCGCCCCCACTCTATTCGATCCTACGGAGACCTCACAAACGGGCTCGCCGATGTTTCCTACAACCACCACGCCTCCGAGGCGGGCTTCCTTTAATCTGGCGATCACTGTCTCAGCTATGGGATGGCACTGAGCAGGCATTTCTCTGAAGTTGGCCAGGACCTTGCCGTCACCCTTTCTGGCTGCTTGGCTTACATTGGTCATTTTGCCCCTGATAAATACCCCTGACGGGTCCAGAGAGGACCCGGCATAGTGAATAAGCTCTACGAAACGGAGTGGCTTATGATTCCTGATCTGGAGTATACCCCCAAATCTTGAGTCCATGGGGATGCCAGCCCTGAGCAAAGCTCCATTAACCACGATGCTACATACCGTGGCAAAGCCGACCTTGCCTCTAGGAATAATCGTCTCTCCCAGCTGCTCTCCCTCTCTAGCTACGGCCACCATATCGCTGACACAAATCCCGGCCTTGAACACCTTGCTCATTGCCTTTATGGCTTGAGTGAATTTGTGGCGAGGAATGAGGGAAGTGTTGATAGGCACCAGGCCGGTCTTAGTTTCCCAATCAAAGGTGGTGCGGAAGGTGAGCAGTTCGATTCGGTTGATAACGAAGCCCACTTTGTCGCTGACTAACGCATTATTCAGCTCTTCAACTCCTGCCGGGGTGATGAGCCTACCATCTCTTCCCACAGCCTCGGTAAGGCCTCGCTCGTCCATCAGCTTCAGGTGGTATCTTACTGCCCTCTCGGTAAGATGAATGCCGTAGTCTTTCAACTGCCGGGCAATCACCCTTGCCCCAAGCGGATCTGAATACTCGTTCAGTACCCTGAGGATGGCGACAACCTTCCTCTCTACCTCGATGCCGCTAGAACCCACCATAGCGCTTTCTCAACAGGCCCCGGGCTATCTGCAAGCCGCGATCACTTCTCAGTTACTTGCTTTCACCAAGCAAGGGACGGCAAACACTACCCCAGGATTTGCTCAACCTCCTCCGCATCCAAGTCTGTGACTAGAGGGATGTCGCTTATGCGGGAGGCTTCCGGAGTCAACGCGGCGATATCACCGCGAGCTATGTGCTCAATGGCGAACTTTCGAGCGCCACTCATCAACTGGCTCAAACCCTGGGCCAGCCGCTCGTAGTAAGTGTAAAGTGCAATAGCTGAGGTCGGGATTTTCTCGTAGTCTTTGCCATACTCCCTTTTCAGGCCCTCCGCAGTAACAAAAACGGCTTCCCTTGTCCTGCCAAATCGCTGCAGGTAAATAGGAAGTTGCTCGCTCTCTATGGCCTCACCGAGAGTTTTGCCAACCATAACCGCGGCAAGAGGTGCTCTTGCCATGCCTATCGCCTTCACGTAGGGGGCACCCAGTGCAAAGCCTTTGAACATCTGATCCTCCAAAACAAATCCACCTGCAAGTACAATGTCAGGCAGGTATTCGCCTTTGTCGGTCAGACGATTGCAGTATTTGCGGAGCAGCGACCATAGCTCGATACCAGGTACGCCCCACTCGTTCATCATGCGCCACGGGCTCATGCCGGTACCACCGCCGGCAGCATCAACGGTGAGATAGTCGATTCTTGCCATTGAGGAGAACTTGACAGCACGGGCCAGGTCTGCGGGCCTGTAGGCGCCGGTCTTCAGCGTAACGTACTTGGCACCCGCCTTCCGCAGTTGGCTGACAGTGTCGAGGAACCCCTCTTCGGTAACCATACCAACGCGTGAGTGCCTCTCAAACTCGGTAAAGACACCCTTCTTGAACTCATCTACCCTGACAGGGTCAAGCGGATCGGGGAGAACAATATAGCCTCGTTTCTTAACGAGCTGTGCCTTTTCAAGGCTACTGATTTTGACCTCGCCGCCTATATCTTTAGCACCTTGTCCCCATTTCAGCTCTACCACCTCAACGCCGAGGGTCTGTATGGCATACTCCAGGACACTAAGCCGGCTATCTTCGACATTCGCCTGCACAATGATCTGGCCGTAACCATCACGCCGCCAGTCCTGGAAAAGCTTTACACGCCTCTCGAGGTCAGGCGAGTGAACCACTCTTCCCTTCTCTATCTTTGAGTCAACATCCATCCCGCAAACATTCTCGCCGATGGTAAGTGATGTGCCTGTCAGTGCGGCGCCGACAGCCAGTCCATCCCAGTTATGCGACGCGACCGCGGTAGAACCCAGACCAGGAATGACAAGAGGCAAGCGCAACTTGATTCCCTTATCGTGCCCCAGTCTTGTCTCCAAATTCACGTTGGGGAAGATGGCCTTGTCGGAGTCTGCTTCTATACCCACAGCGCCAACAGCCGTTCCCATTATGTTGAAATGGGACAGGTCGACAGGATAGGCCTTCTGCGACGCAGTGGTGATGATACCGTAGGGCTGGGGATAGATAACCTCGTGCCCCCGGTAGGCGCTCTTGCCAATTTCGCACATACCTATGCAGCCTTCGACACAGGTGACGCACATGCCACTTATCGGACACCAGTCGCCACCCGTCCTGTTCTTGGTCAACGTAGAGGCTGTTGCGTTATACCTTGTCAGTGTCATCTCTGACCTCCTTCTGTGCTTTTCCAGGTTTCCCTATTTCTTGATTGCACCTTCATTACTAATAAACCTTATGGCCCTGAGGGCCGACACTCTCTGAACATCCTGTGCATACAGGGCAGGTCTCCACAGGTGCCAGGTTCTGGCATCCTCCGCAGAGGCCGTCCAACAGGTTGCCTGCAAGGCAGGCCCGTTCACAGACCGGGCATATCCATTCACAACCGCCGCAATTTCGACATTCCTCCGGCGTAACATCGAAAGCCGTCGCCACCGTACGTGATGTACCGCGGTCAACAAATCCAATGCCGCCGGACTTCATTTGCTCTTTGCAATAGCGCACACAGAGCCCGCAGAGAATGCAACCCCTGTCCTTGATCTTGAAGCGGATCTTGTTGATGCCCATATTCGAAGCCATGTCCTGTAGTGTTTTGGAGTTCGGACAGGAGGAGAGCAGCAATTCGACGACCAGCTTGCGCGCCTTCCTCACCTTCTCCGAGTTCGTAAGGATCACCTGGCCCTCCTCCACCGGCAAGGTGCATGAGGCCTCAAGCGATGAGCGGTCGCCCTTGACCACCTCCACCAGGCAAACGCGGCAGGCTCCATAGGGAGTGAGACCGAGATGATAGCAAAGAGTCGGGATAGTGATACCCATTTCCTTCGCCGCCTCAAGGACGGTGGTCCCCTCCCAGGTCCTCGCCTTTATTCCATCAATAGTCAATTCAACCATGCTTCTGCCTCTCTATGAAACTGTGATGGCGTCAAACTTGCAGCTATCGCGGCAAAGCCCGCATTTGATGCACTTATCCTGATCGATCTTGTGCAGCTGCTTCTTCTCGCCTGATATTGCCTCCTGTGGACATTCTCTGGCGCACACCCGGCAGCCGGTGCATTTCTCCTCGTCGATGGTGAAGGTAATAAGCGCCTTACACACTCCTGCCGGGCAGCGTTTCTCTCCTATATGAGCCTCATATTCGTCACGAAAGTATCTAATAGTTGAGAGGACAGGGTTAGGGGCTGTGCCGCCCAGGGCACAAAGAGAGGCCTCCTTTATAACACTGCCAAGGTCCTCCAGAAGCCCGATGTCCTCTTCCTTACCTCGTCCCTCCGTTATATCGGTGAGAATATCGAGCATTCTATCCAGCCCCTCACGGCAGGGCACGCATTTGCCGCAGGACTCTTCCGTTAGAAATTTGGTGAAATATCTGGCCACGTCCACCATGCAGGTGTCCTCATCCATGACGATCATGCCGCCTGAGCCCATCATTGACCCGGCCTCGGTTAGCCTATCGAAG
>JAUWXW010000096.1 GCA_030616195.1 Chloroflexota bacterium
GACGAACAGAGCCCCACCAAGGCCTGACCTTTATGGGGATGCCTATGTAAGCCCCTAGCTCGGCTAGAGTGATGAATCTATACTCAACCTGTAATTCTTCACTGTAAGGCAGCAGCCCACGTGTCTTGTCCCACCAGGCAATCATAAACTGGCGCTGGGGAGGGGTTACAAATCCTGCAGCGTCCTTGGTCAGGACATGGTCCAGCCAGGAGAGTTCGTTGATATCGCCGGAAAAGAAGACCTCGGCGATAGTGGGAATGATCGCCTTGGGGCTTACTCCGATATCCTCCATGTGCGTCTTAAACAAGGCTTTTTGATCAGTAGTCGTTACCATCGCAGTGTCTCCTTCACGTATTCGTAATTGCTTCTCCACAGAATGGGCAGTATTTCCACTCAACCGAAGTGTATCTGAAGTGCTTATAAACGTCACCCCTTTCTGTATAGAGCTTAAGTGCCACTTGAGAGCTTTGACTCCTGTGATGCTCAAACAGGGCGGAAGCTGCTGATTCCCTATTTTTAATCCTTTCCTCTATTCTTGCTATACAATCGCACAAATTACTTCTCCCGCCCTTATCTCTGGTTCAGCCACACCAGGAAGTCATCGTCTAATTCTCTCTTTAGGACAACAGCCGCCCACCAGGCAATCAGAAGCCGGCGCTGGTGAGGGGCTACACCTCCTGCTTCCTTGGTCAGGACATGGTCCAGCCAGGAGAGTTCGTTGATATCGCCGGAAAAGAAGGCGTCGACGATAATGGGGATGGCCGCCTTGGGGCTTACTCCGATATCCTCCATGTGCTTCTTAAGCATGGCTTTTTGATCAGTAGTCGTTACCATCGTCGTTCTCCTTCATATAATTATTTCTCCCCACTGTCTTGGTCAGATAGGCCAACTCTGGTTCTAGACTTCGGAGGCTTCGGAGGAGCTAGCCCTGGTTTAGCTTTCGTCTTCGGTTTCTTCGGTTTCTTCTCTTCCTGTTGTACTACTTTAGTAGTCGTCGTTACCATCGCCTTCTTCACGTATAATGATAGTTATATGCTAAAGGAATTTCAAGCCCCTTCTCTTTTTCTTCCTCCTCTTAGACAAATCGTCGGATAATTCTGAAACTGCGGTAGCAGCGCGAAACTGAGTTAAATATTCCCCGACAGGTTCAAAGCCACATGAAGCGCACGCTATTTCAGCAAGTTTGCCAATCTCATGTTTCCGCTTCCACTTTAGTAGCGGATGCGTGCAGCTGCAACTCGGGCAACGAATATCTGTTTCAGTCATTTGCACCTCCCTGTCTAATCCAGCATCGCTCCTAACAAAGCGCCGGGCTGTAGGCCGGCAACCCCACCAGGTCTGTAAACAATTTCCAGGAGCGGCCTATCTTCTTCATCTGAGTCAGCACCCGACACAATATCAACCCGCTCTACTTGGAAGGGCGCTGTAGCAGAAATATCACGGCTGCTTCTTAGAGCAAGCTTGGTATAACCAGTCTTGCTAATCCAGCTCCGCCCGGTAGCGTCAAGAGTGATGGTCTTTGTTGACCCGGCCACCCACCCGTCCGCTGTGTTTATCTGGTTTCCACCACTGGTAACTTTAGACAATAAATCACCATAGTCATAGATCGAAAGAGGATCTTCCGCGACACTGCCGTCCACAAGCGTTATCAGAAAGTTTGTGTTTGACCAGTTATGGGTCCCCGCCTTAAATGTCAAGACTGCCGATTCAATGACGGCGCTAGGTGGAATGCCCGATGTGTCAAAGTAGAGGACGATGCGCCATATAGCGTAATAAATGGTGGCAATGGGAAATTGCTGACCTACATATAGCTCCTCCGCATGAGAAATCCCTGAAGCCGCATTTATACCGTGACAATCCAAATAAACGGTCTCGAAGCCAGACCTCACCACGTGCCCATCTTTGACGGTAGAACGAACTGATAATGTCGCCATCAATCAGAACCCCATCACCTCTGCCATTCCTACGATCCCCAACCCAATGTGACCCTCGGCTGCCTCAGCCCAAACTAGATCATCACTGCAATAGTAACGTTCAGCCTTTCCATCTCCATCCTCATAATGCCAACGGAAGCAGCAACCATCTGTTGGCACGTTGGTTTGGAGACCATCAATGGTCGGGTGGCTGGCCCAAAGCAGGGAAGGCTCTTTATTATCATAGGCTAAGTCCGTCAAGTGCTCCATAGCTTGCCAAGCTGCTGACTCATATCTCAGCAACTGAATATTATACTTCGTGGTGTTGACACCATGTCCCTTCCCATAGAATACAACATAGCGCTTATCGCTCCCATCAAGTCCAAGAGACGAATGCTCTTGGATAGCCGCTTCATCCGTGAGATTCGCTGGGGCAGCCCAGGCTCCTCCTATGCGGTTCGAGTATACAATTTGGTAGATAGCAGTATTCGCTCCATAGCCTCGACCATCCCATGCGACATGTGGGATGTCATTAGAATCCAGGGCTATGGAGGGATAACGTTGGACGTCGTCATCATCAGTGATACCCTCCTGAGCTTGCCAGGAGTCAGTCCTTAAGCGATACTGAATATTAAAGATCGTAGTGTTCACGCCCCAACCCTTGCCATGCCATGCTACATGCACATATCCTGAAGAATCAACAGCTACAGACACTCTGTCTTGGGCAGAAGCAGAATCAGTAATATGCTCAGGCTGCGTCCCACCACTTGCGTAGGGAGGGCCATCAGGAGTCCAATTACCTCCAGATGTCACCTTGGCATATTGTTGGTTATATACGCCGGTATTCGTACCCCAACCCTTACCAGACCACACTATATGCAGAGTATCGTCACCATCAATTGCTAGATTAGGGCCATTCTGGTTATCCGACTCGTCTGTCACATGAGTCGGCTCTGTGCTACCTCTTGCATAAGGAGGCCCATCAGGAGACCACACGCCTGCGGAGGTCTTCTTAGCGTATTCCACATTCGGCTTGGTTGTATTCGTACCCCAATCCCTCCCGTCCCACACTATATGTAGAGTATCGCTTGAATCAATGGCGATAGAAACCCTAAACTGATGGTAGCCTGCATCAGTGACTTGAATCTCAGTCCAGTTCTCCCCGTTATCATCCGAATAAGATACGTAAATTTGGTTGTATGTGCCATCGCTTCTGACATAGCCCGCCCACAACCTACCATCACTTTCACGAGCAAGAGTTCTTGCGATAGCATATTGGACAACATACCAACTGCCAGCGACAATCTCATAATCGGCCATTACTATTCTGCTCCGTCTCTCATCTTTTAACCCTCCTCAATGGCTATGAGCTCCCCATTTTTGTCCAGGAAATAGTGCTTGTAGCGTGTTGAAAAATTCCCGCCACATAATAAACAGCGCCAACGACGGTAACCATATTCGCTATTCAGAAGGTGAGCAAGTTTCCCACAGTAGGGGCATTTTTCATGAAGAGTGGTAGAAGACACAGCTCCTGTCAAACCACATAGGTCTGGTTTATGTTGCATGCCTCGTATCATTCGGGCAGCCCCACGTCCATGGGATTGTTAGTCTCTACTAAGAAGCGGCCAATCCATTTCATCATCTGTCTCTGTGGTACCGGCTGCGCCAACCCGAAAGAAAGGGATGCTCCATCTCGAAAACACAGGGTTATTTTAGTGGTTGGATTTTCTTTCGTCTCTGTGGTCACCCCAGGCATAAGTGACCACACGCCATCATTATCCTGCCGCACCAGGTTCTTATTCTCTAGCTCAAGCACCTTGGTCTGGATGCTCTTTGCAGCAAAGGGGATGCCCTTGGCCAGGTCTTTCATCGTTAGTGGTCCCTTCTCATAGAGCAGGGCGATGATCTGGCTCGCTATACTCATCGTACTCATTGCCTCTCTCCTTCGTCTCTTTGCACTCTGGGAGTGGGCACTCCAGACAAGACGGGTACTCGCCATCGGGACACCCCGTGTCCCCCTCCTTGTACGTCGCTGAGTTAGGCTTCTCCACGTCCGCGGGCCTCCCCCTCGCCTCGGCCCCCTCCTTCTCCCTACGCTTTATGAAGCTGACCTGTTGCGCCGTCAGGCCCGTGGCCTTGGCGATGTCCCCTGTCCGCATACCCGTCGCCAGTAGCGAGAGAACCTCCATAGTACTTTGGGTGAACACCCCTTTTGTCCCCATCTCAATATCTCATACCCACAGGATGTGTAATACACGGGATGCGTACTATCCATTAACCCCCCGGGAATTGCATATCAGCTCGTAGGCCCGAGTTAGCCGCTTGAACTTTTCGGGGTCGCCCCCCTTATCAGGATGATAGTACATACTCTTCCTGCGGTAAACATCCTTCACCAGCTCGATTGGATCATCTGGCCCAACACCGAGGAAATCATAAGCGTCCATCAAATCTTCCCTCTTGGAGCGCTCGCTGTTGTCAGGGCCGCTGACTGCGACCTCTTTAGTGGAGGTGAGTCCTTGATACTGGACACCATGCTGCTCCGCTATCCGCAGACGGTCCAGGAGAAGGAAGCATTGACGGAGGTTCTCGGCCCTACTCCCGAAGGTATAACAGCTTACTAGTTGCCAGACCTTGGTCCTGAAATATCTGACCTTCGCCCCTGGTAACCGCCGTCCGCGCCGCCCATAGTCCTCCTCGTCTTCCCACAATATCTCGAACTCAGAGGGGTCGATGTCCCACTTCCGAAAGGTAGCCCTTATATCCTTTCTCGTTTGGTCTACGTCAACACGTCTCACAACTCCTCCTTCAATTCAGCATCAGCCCTAATCAAAAGCTGCTCGATCCGCTGCCTGGTGCTCAACTCAAAGGGGAAGGGCTTGAAGAGGTCCCTGAGAAAGGCTATGTCCGAGACCAGGTATGCCTGAGAGACCGGGTGCTTTTTTGGGCTTTTGAGCACCTTCATGAGGCGCAGTGATTGCCAAAAGACCCTGAAATCCTTCAGGTGGTGGATGAGCCCCCATCTGGCGGTGAGCCCGATCACCAGGGCCATCCAGCGGGCATCCAGCCACAGAATAATCACCCGCGCGGGTTGGACCTCCTCCCCTAGAGCTGGGGGGAGGGCAAGCGGGCCCTTATAGGGTCGGAGGTAGTAGGCAAAGTCGTAGTGAGGACGGACAAAGTCAAAGTAATACCACTCCAACAGCTCCATACCCAAGGCTTGCCCGAAGGCAATAGCCCAGGCCACATTTGCCCACCAGAATGCACTGGTAGCAGGCTCATGGGGTGGGCAGGGTTTATCTTCCAGCCAGGCCTGAGCACAGGCCAAGCTCTGCGCCGCAATCCGCTGGTAGAGCCTCGTAACAGCTTCATATCCCCTTACCTGGCCAGCCGGCAGGCTCATGTAGCCAGAATTTACCTGTGTACAGTGGAGAATTAGCTCCTTGTCCGTTATGGAGGCCATCCTGCTGTTCTCTCCCGGAAGGATTGGAGGTCAAAGACAGGGTTCCCATCGTCGTCCCAGCCAGTGATGCGGAAGTCTTCCATCATCTCCTTTACCTGCGTTTCCAGCTCTTCGCAGGAGACCCTGATAAATTCCTCACTTGGGACGCCCAGATTCTCCGTAGCTAGACGAAAGAAGGCTGATATCTGAGCATTGGCTACGTTCTTGAAGGCCTCCAGCCCCCGAATGTACTCCACTCTGGGGTCTTCCGCTGGCCGAGAGCCGCCTAAGAATTGCCCCACTGCTACCTGGCTCATAATCGTGAGCTTACGCAGCAGTTCCCTATACTCGTCGAGTTGCTTATTTTCGCTCACTTTTCCTCCTATTAGTCATTCCCTATTCCTGTGAGGAGGTACCGCGGTGCGCTGAAACCCAGTAGGAACGACCTCATTGACTAGCTCAATCACGTCGTCGATTTCCACCCAAGCTATCTCTAGCTTGACCCTAATTGCCTCGACCTCACCTGCGGTTAGCCCTCCGGAAAGACTCTCGAAGATCTCCCGTTTCGCAGCATCGATGCTGCTCCACGCTTCGGGAATTTCCTTCCTGAAGCGACCGATCTTTCCGATCAGGCGAAACGCAATCCTCGCCACCCAGATCACCCACATCAACCAGTTCATGCTAACCTCCATTTATCCATTTATCCATTTATCCATTTATCCTGTTACATGGCCCAGCGCTAGCCCTATGGCAGTGACGATTACCACCCAGGTCATCCCCTTGAGCGCCTGCTCCGCCGGCCCGATGACGGTAGACTTCGTGAGCCTGTGATGCTGCCCATCCTGCTCATAGTAGTACCCGGTGATTATTGATACTCTACGCCTGAAGAATCGGACCTGTGTCGAGAGAGTTCTCTGCACGATGCTCAGCAACAGGCAGGCCGAGGCAATGATCCCCACCCGCCAGCTGATCGTATGTGTCTGGGCGACATACGCGGTGAGGACTGGGAAAGCTCCCCAGGCAAAGGCAAACCAGAATTTGTTATGGAAGAAGCCCTTAAACCACTCGAGGTTATAGGCGAAGACGATGAAGCCACCGAAGGCGATGCAGGGGGCTATCCACACTGTCTGGTTTATCCCAACGAAACAACCGATCGACACGGCACCCAAGATGGAGGCAGTAGCAGCTCCATACAGGACGATCTCAGGAATCCTGGTCTTCAGGGGTCTGCCGTGAGACTCA
>JAUWXW010000025.1 GCA_030616195.1 Chloroflexota bacterium
CCCACATTATGGCTCTTCTTTCGATCCCCGTTAAGCACCTGAGGGCTCCGGGACGAAAGGTTTTCGAGGCGCTACATGAGGGGGGGTCTGGCTCCTGGAGGTTTGGGCGTTCTAAATAAACGCCTTGACAGCCAGCCAGCAAAGCCCCTAGCATAGCCACAGTAGTTGGTATGCGAAATCCCGGTTCCTGGCCGAGATTGAGCCATCAAAAGGAGGAGAGCGATGGGAAAGCTAAAGTATCTTTTCCAACCAGTGAGAATAGGCTCAATGGAAGTGCGGAACAGGGTAGTAATGCCAGGTATGACCACAGGCTTTGGGGTCGATGAAGACAGACGTGTTACCCCTCAGCTCACCGAGTACTTTGTGGAGAGGGCGAGGAGCAGGCCAGGGATGATCATAGTCGCCAGCACATTAGTACACCCGCTGGTACTGGGTGAAGCCGGTCCTCGAAGAATATCCCTGTGGGACGACAAGGTTTTGCCCGGCCTGGAAGAGATGGTAAAGGCAGTCCACAACTATGATGTCAAATTCGGGATACAACTAGCACAGAGTTGTGGCCAAATTAGTCTTGACGAGACGGTGGACCCGTCAGCATTTTCTCCATTAAAGGCTGCCACGGATATCTCGGCAAGAGAAATGAGTACAGGCGAAATAAGGAAAACTGTGGAGGCTTACGGAAGAGCAGCGCTCAGATGTGCAAAAGCAGGGTTTGATTTTCTGGAAGTTAATGCAGCTTTTGAGTACGTATTGAGCAACTATCTTACTCCCTTGCGTAATCGCAGAACTGACGAATATGGGGGTAGCTTTGATAACCGAATAAGGTTTCTACTTGAGGTTATACGTGAAATGAGGCGGAAAGTCGGTGATGAACCCCCCCTGGGTGTGAAAATAAACGGAGACGACTTCTTTCGAGAAGGAGGATGGACGTTGCCTGAGGCATGTAGGTTGGCTCCTATCCTCGAAAAGGAGGGCGTCAATTATTTACATATCGCCGGTGGCCTTTTGGGTTCCTATCGCTGGTTTATACCCTCCATGTATGAAGAGCAAGGAGCCTTTGTTTACCTCAGCGAGGAAGTCAAGAAGCATACCTCTCTCCCGGTGATGGCCGTGGTGAGGATCAAGAATCCGATCGTGGCTGATGAGATAATCAGGGAAGGAAAGGCAGACCTGATTGCCATGGGCAGAGCCCATATAGCTGACCCCGAAATAGTGGAAAAGGCAAGGAAGGGTGACATAGCAGATATAAGACCATGTATAGGAGACTGCCGGGGGTGTATTGAACCATTCTTCAGGGACCTAGATGCCGAAGCAAGCTGCACTGTCAATCCGAGGATGGGTAGAGAGTACCTTATAAAGGATATAGAAGGCGAGAAGAGAACCACTTCCAAGAAAGTCCTGGTTGCCGGAGCAGGGTGTGCCGGATTAGAGGCTGCCAGACAGGTGGCTTTTGCAGGGCACAAGGTCACATTGTGTGAAAGCAAAGGAAGGATAGGGGGCCAGCTCAGATTGGCTGCTATGATGCCAAAGAGGCAAGAAATAGGAGACATACTCCCCTGGTATGAAAGGCAACTGAATAAACTGGGAGTGGAAATTCGCTTGAATACGCCTGTTGACGAGGATTTGCTTAGTCAAATCAGCCCTGAAGTACTTGTAGTGGCAACGGGGAGCTTGCCCGAAGTACCACTAGGATATATCGACGGCCTCGGGAACATAAAGGATATAGAGTTGCTAATGGTGGACGAGCTTCTTGAGGAAGAGAGATTGACGGGGGATAGCACCCTCATTTTAGGAGGGGATCAAATCGGCTTACAAGTTGCAGATTACCTGTCGGAAGAGGGGAAAAGGGTCTACGTAGCTGAGAAAAGCGCCCGGCTTGCGGCGAAAATGGCCGTTATGGATAGACATTACCTAATGGAAAGAATAACGGAGAAAGGCGTAAAACAGTACGAAAGCGTCCAGAAAGTGGAGATTTTGCCCGCCGATGAAGTCTGGATTGTGAGGGATGGTGACAGGGAGCACTTGCCGGAAATCGATAGCATCGTATTAGCTAGTGACAGGCGGCCGAATATATTCCTGGCCGAAGTGGCAGAAAGGAAAGGTATCGAAACACACATCATAGGAGATGCCAGTGGTGTCGATGGCGAGGATCAAGGTACAGTCTTGGCCGCTATTGCGGCCGGATATGAGGTTGGACGTAGGATTTAACTAAGGGCGAACCCCAGCCCTATCGCTGCAAAAAAGGGGGCCAAACGTAAAGGGTAGGTTGACCGATGTCGGTTAACCTACCCCGATGTTAATCTGTGGGAGAGCCATTCCCGGCTCCACGGGGGCGACACGCCGTGTCGCCCCTACTTCAAATCGTGCACTTTCCCCGGCTGCGTGAACAGGAGCCGGAGCGTGACCTGTGAAGGACCAAGCTCCAGCATCCGGGACAGCGCGCTCCGGTAAAGCGACAGTTGCGAGCGGTATCGTTCCGCCGCCTCAGTCAACTGGGCGTCACTGGCAATCTCATCGCTCTTGAAATCCAGCACCGCAGCGCTAAGTGGCCTGCCGTCTGGACCCCGCACGATGGCAACGCGGTCGAAAACACCCGTCACCCACTGGTCATCCAGGACAATATCGAAACGCTTCTCACGCCACAGGTCAACATCGCCCTCGGGCCGGGACAGGGCTTGGCGGATCTCCGCAGACGCCAGCGCCTGGCGGAACTGCTCGACGACCTTCTGCTTCACATCCTCCGCCACTGGCGACATCTGCCGCCATTCCCCAATCAACTCCTCGATATCCACTTGGTCGATCCAGGAGACCTTCTCGAACAGCTTGTGTACGGCTGTGCCGAAGTCCCGGCTGTCCCGTACATCACGTGCAAACAGCGAACCGGCCGTCTGCTCACCCTCTGCCCGCTCCGACGGCGACACACGAACCAGTCGCCGCCGCTGCGAAGATTGTTGGCCAAAGTCCTTCGGCAGTTCACGCGGCCCGGCGGGTTCGGCAGGCGGCTCCCTTCGGGGCGTTTTCGTGTGCCAATCGCTTTCACCGGCCTCGTAGAGACACACAAGCTCTTCACCGTCAATGGTGACCTGCTCCCCATCGACCGGCTTCGCTTCGCCGACCAGTTGCGATTTCAAAAAAGCGGCGGCCGTTACGGCAGTGGCGGTCTTGCCCGGAAAACCGGTGATTATGTACAGACCCTGTCTGGCACGGGTCAACGCCACGTACAGCAGGCACAGTGCCTCGAAACATGCCGTCTCATCGCTGGCCTGAACTTGTGCTGCCAGCACCGGATCGTTTTGGGCCACGACCCGGCGCGGCATCTTCAATGCCCACAGTGGCCGGCTGGTCCCGGGGTCGCGGGCGGTTACAAAATCAAGCTGGCCTCCACCAGTCATCCCCCTCCCCTGCAAATCAGGCAATATGACTATATCGAACCCCAGGCCCTTGGCCTGGTGTATGGTCATGACGCGCACGGCATCATCGGCAGCGAGCTCATCAATTTCGTAGTTGTCCACGAAACGCAGAAAGGCATTGCAGTCGCGGCTGCCGCTGCCGTCGAACTCGCCGGCGGCGTCGATCAGGTCCTCGATCCTCTTCCGACCAAAACCGTCGAGGGGATGCGCCCCGTCCAGCCGCCGACCCCAGTGGCGAAGGAACGCCTGAAAACCGGACGTCTGTATTTCCCGCAGCAGCGCCAGCGGCAGATTGTCCCGGTCCAGCCGTTCTTCCGCCAAGCACTCTCTAAGGGGGCTCATCTCCAGGTGGCGCCAGGCAAAGGTATCCCCCGGATGCGCGGCGAACTTCACCAGCGAAAGGAGGAGGGACACCACGGGATTATCCTTGATTGGGGCCCTGCCTTCATAGACGATATTCATGCCCTGGCACTCGCCGCGCAGCAAGTTGACCACCTCTTTGCCGCTGTCATTGGTGCGTACCAGGACCGCCACCGAGAGCCCGCGTCTCAGCGGGTCGATCTCCTTCAGCAAACGGGCCGCTACCCGGTAGCGGTCGCCGTCGGTGGGCTTGACTTCGCCCCCTTCACATGGCGGCTCCAGCAGGCCAACATAACCGTGTTGGGGGACAACGTCCTCCTGGCACTGATGCACCTCCCAGATTTTCTCCCATTCGGTGATGGCTCCTGCCGGCAACCCACTCCCCCCTAGATTGCCGAAAACGCGGTTGACCGTATCGATGACGGGCTGACAGGAGCGGAAGGACGTATTCAGCGGGACCTGTTCGATTTGGCCCCCGTACTGTTCCAGTATCTTGCCGAAGAGCCGGGCATTGCCGCCGCGCCAGCCGTAGATGGCCTGTTTGACATCACCGACGTAGAAAAAGCTGCGCTGGCCGGTGGTGTCCTGCAGTATCTCATCGGCAAGATTGCGGAGCACCTCCCATTGCAGGTCGCTGGTGTCCTGGAACTCGTCCAGCAGCCAGTGGTCGAGCTTACAGTCGAGGCGGTAGTCGATGTACAGCCGCGCCTCCTCGCCCAGAGCCCGGCTGAGCAGGGAGCCGCCACTGTAGCTGTTGGCCGCCGTCAGCAGATACTGGGCATCGGTGAAGGTGAGCTTCCCCTGACGGCGGACCACGTCATCGTAGACCTGCTCATACTGGTCGAGAACACGGTAAATGCCGTGGGTCTTCTCCAAGGTGGTGTCGAGTTCCGTTTTCATGACGTGAGTGAGCAGCGCCAGAGCCAGGCGGCATTGTTGCGGCGGTAGGTCAAAGTCTGTTCTGCCGATCCGGATACTGGCGTTGCTGTGGCGCAGACCTTCTATATCATCAACAAGCTTCTGGAACAGGTATTCGACATCCCGTGTCCAGGGAGAGCCGGCATCAAAGCGACGGACGGCATCAATGAAAGTATGCCAGCGGCCCCTGATACTGTCGGATAATCTATCTTTCGCCAGCAGCACCTCCAGGTCATCCGCAACGGCATTGACGTCATCGACGACCGTCGTCAGCCAGGGCGACCCTCCGGGCCAGATCACCTCTTGTCGGCCCCAGGCATCAGGCACGGGCAAGACCTGGTAATAGCTTTGGTAACCACCGATGAAAGTATCCAGGCTGCGTTCCAGCCCTTTCTCCTCCTGACCGAAGGTCGCCTGTTTAAAGGCCTCCAGGAACTGGCGCTGTGCCGCGGGGTCTACATAGCGACTGTCGAAGATTCTACCCAGCGCTTCCTGGCGAGCGCTCTTCGCCGCTGCCCCATCGTTATCCAGCAACTGCAAATCCGCCGAGATTCCCAGTTCCATGGGGAAAGTCCGGATCACGCCTACAGTGAAGCTGTCCAGCGTGCTGACATGCAGGCGGTGCAGGTTGACCAGCAGCGTTCGAAGCAGTCGCAGAAAGTCGTCCTGACCGAACTCCGCCTTGCCAATTCGTTCTCCGGTTTTCCGCGCCTGCTCCGCCGAAACGGCGGCTTCCCGTAGGTATTTGACGATTGAGTCAAAGATCTCGCCCGCGGCCTTTCGTGAGAAGGTCAGCGCGTTGATCTGGTCCGGTCTCACCTCGTTGGCCAGAAGCCGCATATAGCGATGGGCAAGCTGAAAGGTCTTGCCCGAGCCGGCCGAGGCCGCTATGGCTTGGTGACCAATCCTTTCGGCTGTCATTCTGTCTGTTGCTACTCCCCTTTTCATAGGCGGGTGCTCTGTCACCCGCCTCCCTGGGTGGGTGACAGAGCACCCACCCTATGTTTGCAGCACTTCAGTAGGGGCAATTCATGAATTGCCCCTACCGCATAAACGCCTCAAATGTCTCGACATTGACGCACTCAGCAACACCGGCATGAAACAGGCTCTCAAAATCGTCATACGGGACCTTTGCCGCCGGCGGCCAGAATCTGCGCTTTCGGATATCCTCCAAAACGCCCTCAGCGCACGCCCTGGCAGACGCCAGTAGTCCATCGTCGAAACCCTCCCAAATGGTCACGCCCGTGTCGTTTACCGCCTTCGGTATATTGAAGTAGCCGACTTCTATGTGGCCCCGAAATTCTCCCTTGTCCTGAAGTATGATTATGTAAAGCGGCAGTTGCAGATCGGCCCAGCGCTTCTCCTTGCCATCGACCTTGACTCTCGCATATTCCGCCCCATCCGGCGAAAGGGAAGCAATATGGGCCTTCTCTGGACTCTGCGCCGTGTCGGAGGTCTTGTAATCCAGGACTCGTATCAGGCCACTGTGACGGTGCCGGTCAATGCGGTCTATCCGTCCGCGGACAAGCATGCCGGCCAGTTCAGCCTCGATCAGCATCTCAGAATGCAGGATCTCCCAACCTTCCCTGACCAGCCCGGCCTGCACCCGCGCCGCCGCGCCCAGTCGCTGTTTGGCCGCATCGATCTGTATCCCGACCTGAAGCGACGGTGACGGGCCAAAGCGCCTAGCCGCCCAGTCCTCTGCCTCGGTGCAGAGGAAGTGGCGCAGTTCGCCCTCGTTTTCACATCGCCGCATCTCGTCATTCTGGGCCATCCTGTGCAGCACATAATGCACCAGCGAACCGAAATCCAGCGCATCCATCTCCCTTTTCTCATCGCCCAGCTCTTCCATGCCCAGGACGTGCCGCAGGTAGAAACGGAAAGGACATGCCAGGTAATCCCCGAAACAGGTAACCGGCATGCTCTGAAGGTCCAGCCGGTCTGCGGCAAGGTCCGCGGGAGGTCCGGCCTCCAGCAGAAAACTGATCGTCGCCGGATAATTGTCCCGCCTCTCCTCTGGATCGCCGAAAAGGCGTTCGCAGCGGCGGGGCAGTTCCTCGTCGCTGCAGTGGAAGAGCAGGCGTGAAGGCTTCAACGGTTCACCCTCAGCGCTTGTCTTTCCGGCAATAAAGCAGACGCGGCCCTCTTCCCGGCGTGACTCAATCATTGCCCGCACCAAATACGCATCCCTGGCCAGCCAGTCCGCATCGCGACGCAGACTCAACTGGCCCCGAAGCGAGTCAGGCAGGAAGACGTCGCTCAACCGGCTGTCGGGCACGAACCCGTCGTTCATTCCGGTGACAATCAGCAGCGGGGCGTCGTCCCACGGCAGCTCCAGCCATCCCTCAAGGTCGATGGCGGCGCCCTCACGTTCCGGGTAGTACTGCTCCTTGCTCAACCTTCGCAGCAAGAGTTCCAGGGCGTCCCTTTTCTCGATCCCGAGGGCGCTGACAACTCCACCGGCGAGCTCACCGAGCGTGCCATTGATCAGGTTCGCCACGGCAATGAATTCCTCTCCCTCCGGATTACTGGGATTGGCCATGCGCACCTCGTACACGGCCTGAAGTAGCGACCGCACCGCGCTGTCCAGGTCACCATTCTCGAAGGCGTCCAACTGTTCCCGGACGAAGGCCACCGCCTTTTCCAGGTCACCAAACTCCTCTCGTTCTTCTTCAGATTTGGACGGCAGGCGGGAAAAACGACGAGTTATGTCATCCAGCCCCAGGGGCAGGTGACGGTTCTGGAAATTGTCCAGTTGTTGCAGCACCCGGCGCGGCGGCAGGTTGCGTTTATTCTGAAGAAAGCCGAGGACGTCGGCGTGCCGCAGGAAGGCACTGAAGGCGGCGTACGTGCCCTCATTGACCAGGGCCCGGAACGCCTCAAGAAGCTGGTACAGGGGATGTTGACCCACGGCTTTTCCAGCAGGATCGAAGGCGGGTAATCCCTTGTCCTCCAGGTCAGCCGCCAGAAAAGGGGTTACTCCGCTGTCCGGCACGCCGATGGCGATGTCATCGGGGCCGAAGCGGCCCGCCTCCGCCGTTATCACTTCCAGAGCCTTGCGGCTCTGTGATACCGGAGAGCCGGCGAGAATGACATTTGCTTCGGCATCGGGGATATCAATTCGGGACTCACGCCATTTTCCCGCCACAGGGCGCCCCCAGTCGTCAAAATGGTCCGCCAGCGACTCAGGGGCATGTACCAGGATAACCACCGAGAGCTGCTCTGCCAGGTGCTCCAGCGCCCGGACTACGAGTGGCGTGGGATCAGGTACCGCAGCTACAACTATGCGCTCGATTCCTTCCGGCAGTTCTGGGCTTTGGGACCGTTTGATCTTCAGGGCGGAGGGGTCCTCTCGGCCAAGTTCCTCGAGCCGCTCCAAGTAGGCCGTCTCCAGCCTGGCCAGATCGCGCCACCGCTCCGGTTCCTCTAGAACGCTGCCGAAGTCTCTGTGCACATCCACGATGCAGCGCCCGCCGTCCACCAGCACATCGCGCAGCCGCTGAATCATTTCGCCTGTGTGTATGGCCCAGGTGAAGTCCTGCTCCGGTGTCCCCGCCGGGAAAAGCCCGCTGTATTGGGTGAGGTCGGCCCTCGTCAGCACATCAGCCCAGACCGCGGCCACTTCCGTCTGGTTAGCCACATTCGCCGCCTCTTCGTCGGGGTGCAGGAAGAAAGATGGTGTCACCACCCGGGGCGAGAGCAGCGCCGTGTTCTGTTCGGCACAGTGGAGCGCCAGGGCCTGCCGCAGCCGCCGTCCCGCCTGAGCCGTCGGCACCACAATGAGATATTTCCCCAGGTCAACCGGCCCGGAGACCTGCGGCGGCAGCAGAAACTCCCGCACCCTGGCCGTCACCGGTGCATCCCAGCCGAGAAAATGCCGTTCTACGGGCATGGCCTACCTTCCCATACAATACCGTATTTCGGTTGTTCCGTAGGGGCAATTCACGAATTGCCCCTACTGGTTTGACATGTTGACTGGGTTTTCTTCATCATCTGCCCACCGCAACGGGTTCTCGGCGATATACTGCCGGATACGGTTCAAAGACGCTTCGTCGCGGATTACGTGTTCATAATAGCTGCGTTGCCAGACGGGAGCACCGTACGTGTGCCGCAGTTGATTGATTCGTTTGGCCGTGTTCATTTTCGCATAGCCAATGATCTTGGGAAGCGACATCTTGCGACGCTCCGTTCGATATTCCTCCACGGGCAATTCATGAATTGCCCCTACAGAGATCACGATGATTCCATGTATACGATTGGGCATAACCACGAAGGCATCTAATTCCACATAGGGATAACGGCGCGGCAAATCCACCCAGCACTCCTGGACCATCTCACCAGAGACATTCAACCGCATTGAACCATCGCTGATTTCCCCGAATAGGCCTTCCCCATCTTTGGTACAAACGGTGACGAAATAGGCTCCAGGTTGGGAATAATCGTATCCCCGAAGCCGGAGCAAACGGCGGTGATGCCCACCTGGATCGAATCTCATTGTCTCCCCTACCTTTTACATCTGCGCACGTAAATCCAGTTATGCCGTGGGGGAATTCACGAATCGCAGCTACCCCCTGTGCGTCATGTACCCCGATTTGTGTCAGTTAGAAGTATCTCTAGTATAAACATTATCGAAGCCCAAGGCCAAGGGCGGTGCCTACACCCGGAACTGCGGCTGGCGTCGCCTTGCCTCACAGACGGGCATCGCGTTGTCCCGTAGGGGCAATTCATGAATTGCCCCTACTTTGCAATTTGGCCATGTATTCCTATAATGGTCATGCCATCACGTATAGAAGGGAGGACTCACCATGGACTGGAGGGATTACTCGCCAATATTGAAGGACATGCTCGCCTTAGAGGGCAGCCCCATTGCTGTCACCTACTCCATGGCCCCTGCCTCGGGAGCAGAGAGCGGCAAACATGCCTGGTGCCAGGCTATGCCAGAGGTGCGCTCAGGCGCCATCATCAACCTCAGCAAAGAGAGCTGCGCCTGCCCGGGAGGAGTCTGGCATCTGGGCCTGGGACCTCGTCCTTCAGGTGACATGGACAAGCTGCTGAAGAATTTCCTGGTGAACGGGGAAAAGCTGTTCTGCTCCATCGCCACCTTTCACCGGGCGATGAGTTTGACCGCGTCTCCGCCAGAGGGCCTGGCCGAATACGTGGTCTTCTCCCCCCTGGAGAAGGCGGAGTTCATGCCCGATCTGGTAGTGTTTCTGTGCAACCCGGAGCAGGCCTGCCGCTTGCTTACCCTGGCCATGTACCCTGATGGCAAACCGCCCAGGGCCGAGCTGGCGGGCGCCACCTGTCACATGGTTATCGCCTATCCTCTGGTCACCGGGGAAATCAACGTGAGTCTCATGGACTACACCTCGCGGAAGGGCCGGGAATACAAGCCAGATGAACTCTTCGTCACCGTCCCGTATCACCTGATGCCGGGTCTGATGTGGAGCATAGACCGCTGCACTGCCGGGACAGCCAAGCCGGGGTTCACCCTTGATTTCGAGACCTCACCGGCATGAGGAGGGTGGGCGGAGTGAGACGGAACCCCTCCCGGTTTGACTATCATCGAGCCTGGAAAGGCTCTCCCACAAACAGATTAGTGTGCGAGGCCAATTCCAGAGGGTCGAGCACAGAGAAGCAGGGTCTCCTTACGGGTCTTATAGTGCAGGAGCACGGCACGCCGTGCCCCTGCTACGCCTCAGGGGCGATGTCGTCCGCTAGTGTCCCAGCGGCGCTACACGATACCACCACTCAGCCACCTCCTCGTAGACGGGGTCGCCTGGGTATAAAGGTATTAAGCTCTCTGCAACCCTGGGTTGGCGGTATCGCCGACGCAAAGGGGGACCTTCGCGTGCCTCGCAAGAGTCCAGTTGGTACAAAATGACGCCATATCCCCCCATCTCCGATGCCTTACTAGGAAACGATTTGAAGGCCTTGACGGACAAGTCCCATAGGCGTGGGAACTGGCTGGCATCGGCATAGGTAAGGCGCTTTGCCGAGCCCTTAACATACCCCGCAGCTACCAGGTGCTGGGCTTTGGGATGAGTGCCGGCACGGCCGCCGAAGTGCATCACCACCCTATCCTCCGGAAGCAGGCACGCACGCGCCTGCTTAAACCGCCTGGGGTACATCATGTCTGCACCGCTCCGCACGCGTTCATCAATGAGCTGCTCGGTAAGCTTGAGTTCGTGTGCAGTATTGATGACCACCCAGATGACGGCTCTCACACTACACCTCCCGGCTGGCGTTGCCCGGCAGGATTGGTCCGACAAGGACAAGCATACCTGCCCTGTCTTTGGCTGTCAAGAAGGCGGCAACGCGTCCCAGCATACGGAATGAACTTGACGACCACCTGTAGCGGGCATACAATCGGTGTAGAGCCAAGGGAAACCAGGCCTGCCTCATGGCGGGTTGCAATAGGAAGTCCCCTGATCGGGTCCCCCAAGCCGTGCTTGGAAATAAAGAGGCAAGAGGTAGAGAGACCCCGTCAAATGAACCAGACACTGCCTGTATGGATAATTGAGCCGTCAGCTAGAGAAAAGAGACGTCAGTTCTCACAAACCTTAATTGGCGGAAGCGTTGAGCCCGACCTGGAATCCATCAAATCACGCCTGAGAGAAATCCGCCAG
>JAUWXW010000005.1 GCA_030616195.1 Chloroflexota bacterium
CCAGAAAGTTAAGGAAGATCTGGCCTACTGGGCTGAGACCCGAAGATTGGCAATGAATGTGCTGTCGAAAAAGACGTGCGAGCCCTCAGGCGAGAGGCGCTGGCCCCATTTAGTTCGAGCGGTGCCATTGTGGAGTCCATACGCGAGGCAGCCGACCAAATGGGGAAAGGAAGCCGGTAACTCATGAGCGGGGCTGTGCGTTCTGGGCGTCTCACAGTACTCTTAGTCGGTGACCACGAAATCGTTCGCCAGGGGTTGCGGGGTATGTTGGAGGCGGAGAAGGACATCGAGATCGTGGGTGCGTGTAACGCTGCGGAAGCGACCTCTGAGGCGCGAAGGCTCAGGCCGGACATCGTGCTTGTGGGTCCCGGGATGAATGGGGTTGCGGTTACACACCGTTTAACGGAACTAGGCAATGCTAATGTCATGCTGGTCGCGAATGGCACCGCGCGCATGGTGGATGCTCTGAAGGCGGGGGCAGCAGGCTTCCTTGAGAGAAGCGTAAACGGAGCGTACCTTGCCGAGACTATCAGGCAGGTTTATCGGATAGAGCACTCCCTGGAGCCTGCGGAGGAGGCCGTTCATCTCATCATCCTCCCTGGCGCCTCGCAGACCCTACTACAATTCATTGCCCAACTAGAGAAGCTTGGTGCCAGCATTGTGGGAGCGGTGCCCACCCGCGCCGGCGGTACTACCATCACAATTCTGCTGGAGCCTGACCTGCTCTCGCGTCTCCTGAAGCAGATCAGAGATCTGCCTGAGGTGGAAAAGGCAGAAGAGGAGCCTAGCACTCTGCCACGGCCCATAAAGGTCCGAGTGACCCTGAGAGCGGTGGGAGCTTGTACAAATTAACCTTCATAGAAGTCCCCATAGTGGTGGGTATCCTGCTGATTCTGGCGGTGGTAGTGGTACCCAATATACTGCTACTAACCAGGTAAAAGGGGCAGAAAATGAGAGTGCCGAGCGAAGCACTGCTGCCGCAGCACCGTGATGCCGGCATGGAGCTGAATGAGCTGGACGACCACACACTGGAGTTGAGGGCGAGTGGGTCTGCCCAAAGTGCCGACATCTGGTCGCTGTCACAGATATAAGAACGACTCAAAGATCATAGTGGAGGTTGTGATGGCTATAAGGAAGAGCAAGAGCGAGTTGGATGCCGCAAAGCAGCGGGCTTTCCAGATTCTGCGGGAGCGTTCTAACGTCAACATTGCTGCGCTTGCGCGTGAGATAGGCCTGGCGCAGAGTACTGTTGCCGACTGGGTTCGAAAGTTTAAGAAGAACCCTCCGGCGGCCCCGTTACCAGTGACTGCTAGCGACTTTGCCAAGGCTATTCTCGAGGGGTTTGCTGAAAAGAGTAGGGAGTTGCTCGAGAGCGAGCGACTCATTGACACTTTGCGGTCCCAACTGGGGGTTGCCGAGGCGTCTGTGAAGTACCTGGAAGAACGCTTGAAGGAAATGGGGGAAGGGGATATCAGGGAGAAGTTGGAAGGGGCTCTTGTTGTTTCTAGTTCAGATTGACAGGGAGGGTTAGCGGAGAACCTATGAGACGAGGCATTGCCCGGGGGAGAGTATTCCCACAGTACTTCTCCACTGACCGCCGATATGGTCGGCTCTCTCTCCAGGCGTGCGCCCTTTTCCCTCTGATGTGGGCAAACGCCGATGACCAAGGGCGCCTCTCCGGAGACCACGAAGAGGTCAAATACGCAGTCTGCCCCAACATAGACCACATCACCAAGCAAGCTATCCCCGCCATCTTACAGGAGCTCCACGCCAACAAACTGATAAAGCTCTACGAAACCCCAAAAACAGACGCGGTACAGCTACTCGATTGGTGGGAAGCGCACACAGCCCAGTGGGCCTGGCCCTCACAATACCCACCCCCTGAGGGCTGGGAGGACCACCTCCGCTATAAGCAGTCTGCCAAAGAGGTAGTAACCGTCAATTGGTTTCCTCAGGTGAACCCTCAGGTGAGCAATCAGGTGAACCCTCAGGTGAGCAATCAGGTGAGCCCCAACAACTCCTCACATGAGGCAGAAGCGGGCACCCAGGTGAACCCTCAGGTGAGCCCCAACAACTCCTCACCTGAGGCAAAAGCGGGCACCCAGGTGAGCCCTCAGGTGAGCCCCAACAACTCCTCGGCTGAGCGCTCAGGTGACAAAACGTCAGAAAGAAAGAAAAGAAAGAAAAGGGTTTCCACACCTTCCGAAAAGAAAGAAAGAAAGAAAAGGGGGAAAGATACTAAGAGAGGGAGAGGGAGAGGGAGATCACCTGAGCCCTCAGGTGAGCCCTCAGGTGAGCCCTCAGGTGAGAAAGTCACCTCACCCACACTTACCAGTTCACATCTAGTTCAATCTCTCAAGGATTGCTTTCATGAGGCCTGGGGCAGGATGCCCAATAGCCGCGAGACTGCCCAGTTGCGGGATTTTGGAGAGGAATTATCCTCGGCTGGCGGCGCCACGGCCGAGCAAATCCACGATGCCTTCAGAGAGGCAGCGGTTCAGAATAAGCTGCACATCGCCTATGTCCGGGCAGTGCTCGTTGCTTGGCTAGGCCTGGGAAGGGGTCGCCCTTAGTGTCCGAAGAAAGCGGTATCACGGAGAGATTTTATAGCCGTTGATGAGGTATTGGGTAAGTGGCAAATCAACAAGGGGATGAGCTCAAGGAATGGGAGGAGAAATGACCTTCCGAACACTCGATGTGGATCGAACCAGAAGGGACATAAGGGACACGTTTCGAAAGTGGGACATCGATCCCTCTGAATTCGAGATATTGTGGGAGGAGGACGAGGACTACGGGCGACGGGGACGCCGGCTGCCGGGAGCAAAGGTCAGATATTTCAGGAACACGGTCTGGCAGGTAGTGAGTTGCCATAGCTTTGCGGCCAGGGCAGAGAACCTCAGGCAGTGCTTTCTTCTCCTGGATCGCCTTCGCATAGCAGAGCAGCATGGCGTTCAATACCAGGGGCTCACCTCCACCAGGGAGGTTGCGGTGGTGGACAAGGAACGCTCCAAGAGGGAAGACCTGATGTATGCCTATGACTTCCTCGGGGTTGGCCCAGACGACCCGATTGAGCTGGTCAAGGATGTCTATCGGAGAAAAAGTATGTTCTACCATCCGGACAAGGGCGGTGATGCGGAGAAATTCAAGCGGCTGGCTGGTGCCTACGAACTGATATGCAATTCCCGGGGAGCCAGGCCATAGGAGCTGGTATGACTCAGACCAAGAAGGTTAAGTATCTGGGACAACTCACTGTCGAGGTAATTGAGAATTGGGCAACGCGGTTCGAGAAGGAAGACGATGGCTATCGCTGCCCGGGGTGTGGTTCTCCGATAATGCAGACCACCTGCTACGTCTCAATCCACTGGAAGCTCTTCGGGTCGTCTTGTGCTGGTTCCGGAAAGGTCTTGCGCTTAAACTACCCATTCTGTCCCAAGTGCGATGGCGAGATTGATTACGTCAGGGCCTGCTATCACGTATGAGAGGAGGTGAGGTGAAGTGGAAGCTGAAGAACGGGCGATCATACAAGGATTTGTTGACAGGTGCGTGCCCGCCGAAGGCGGCTACGTGCTCAGACTCACACCCGAGGAGCGCCAGCTGCTGTCGGGGCTGCTTTTGAAATGGGAGGAAGAACTGGGAGAGGATGTCAACACAAGCAGGGGAAGTATGTGAGAAGGGCAAGCCTGGCCCTCACCGGTGGCAGCTCGGCAGAACAATAGACGGTGTTTGCCACGGCGTTTGCTCTGCGTGTGGTGAAGAGGCTGATTTTGACGTAGTAGCTGGCGAAAGGAGAATAGCGAGTAGGCCGACCGAGTCGGCAAGTTCCTCTAATTCGAAGCGGAAGCGACTGTCCAAGTCAGTAGGCTGGAGGCAGCGGGAATATGAAGCTCGCCAGCAGGCACGAGGGGTTAACGCAATCCTGCGAAGGCTAGATTAACTGGAAAGATGTTCAGCACTGAAGTACCACCAACCCGCTGCACCCCTGGCGGCAGTAGAACTCTAAGAGGGCTCGATTAAATGGACAAAGACTGCCCGTTGTGCAAGCGGTGGAATGCAGGGAAGGAGAGATGGGAATTCAAGCCTGGCAAAGAGACGGATTGGCGGCCTACCCCTGGGACGGATCCTCGGATGAGGCAATTCACGTGTACGGGTTGCGAAGGCATCTTCTATCGGTGTATCAGCCGTCGAAAGGCCGTAACGGAGGCAGAGCAAGACGAGCGAAAGAGACAGAAGGCGGCAGCAGATAAGGCAAAGAGAAAGAGGTCCTAGTGCACCTCTACGCCGATCGAGGTGGTCAAGGCGGTCGTCAAGGAATTGGAGACATTATGAACGTGAATATGGAACTCAACGCCAGCGAGCTTTCTGTCGAGGACCTACGCGCATTTATCCAGGCGATTCGGGAATGGGAACTCCGCACAGCCAAGTCCAAGGTAGCGGGTATCTTTTTGAAGACGGACCCGGTGATGAGCCTTGCTGAGGTGAGGACTCTTTTCGAGGGCATCTACAAATGCGACGATCAGGCTATTCTGTTTCCCAAGCCCGAGCCCAACCTTCTGGCGCTCGGCAAGCGCGGGGTGGTGGTCGAGGGTGAACTCGTAGGCTACTGTGACGCACTGACCCTGTCCGTTGAGGAAGCCAGTCCAGAGGAACTCAAGAAGCTGCAGGATGCCCGGGTCATCGCTCTCACCAAGATAGGAGGCGAAGGTGGATGAGATAGTATTTAAGTGCGAGGACAGCATGTGGCAAATGTTCGATGGTGGGCAGAAGCAATTTGACCTCAGACGGTGGGACCTCTCTGACGAGCGCATTCACCATCTCGCTGGTGGCCATTGGGAAGATGCAGTGATGAAGGGCGCGATGCCATGGTGGGAGCCCGATGTGGCACTCATTTCCTTTGAAAACGAGGCCACCGGCCAAGTGGTCACTTTTCGGTATCGAGGTATGGAGTTCACACCTTGGGCTCCAGGATGGGTATTCCTCATACTGGGAGGTATAGTCGGAAGAAGCCCGGTTGGCGATCACCCTAGGTTTCAGTTTCGAGTTGTCCCACATAGCATTGTCCCAGGTGCTCCAGTCGTGGAGTGCTGGCGAGATGGCCAATTCGTCGCTACTGTCTACGGTCATGAAGATGGACTACGCATTGTGAGCAAGTATATGAGCCTAGTTGTAAAGGAGGATGAGACCCCTCCAGCTGCTGTTGTGCACCTGAAGGAAAGCGTATAACAGCGGTTACACGCAGGAGAAAAAGGGAGCATGGATCGCGCGATCAGAGGCTTGGAGGAGACTTGGGAGGTCAGGTTTAAGGAGTGGGCCGCCTTGGTCAGCTTTGCCATGGAACATGCAGAGGAACTGAGGCGGAGCCCTGAACGGATGAGGGCCATCCAAGTCTCCCTGAGTAAGTACCAGGAGGCGATGGATGACCTGCAGCGGGAGGAGAGGTTGAGGAGGCGCAAGAAAGATGGACAGGACGAGGCTGCGGGGATAGTCCGGATACCGGTTTAGGACCTGGACCAGGCGCCGAGGTCCGGCCAGGATTAGATCAATGAGAAGAAGCGTGTGGTGGGAAGGGGGATAACGGCCTATAACTCGGATTATAGTACATTTTAGCTTGCATTCGCCATCTATGTTGGGAAACCCTGGGGGGTTAGCCGCTGGAAAACGGTCTTTAGCCAACCGGTCTACCTCGGTTAGCCCCCAGGGCTAAATACCTAGGAATCGTGAGAAGTGAAGTGGAGTGTGATGGTGTGCACTGATTCGCACCAGGGGCAATGGGGCTCCTTACACCCCCTGTCTACGAGAGCCCCAGAGTCCCCTGGGCCTGGCTGAGGGCGGGATTTAGCGCGTCGGCTGTGACTGAATGAAAGGGGAAGAATGTTCAAGTGCTACCGGGTAAAGCTACAATTTAGTACTCCTTTCGCCGCAGGGCTGCCCAAGGACCCCAAAATCCTACTGGGCTTCCTGAAGGGGAGGGCGCCCAACAAGAAGCCTGAAGGAGCGACAGCTATTGAGCAGATTGCCGAGGAGGTGGAGGAGGAGCTCTACGATTCGGGGGAGCCCGAGATCACCTTGACCACGACGTTTAAGCAGGACAAGGGCGTGATTGTCTACGAGGATAGGGGAGTTAAGGCTCACATAAAGGACTGCGCCAATATCCTCAGGCGACTGAAGGACATCAGGGGATTGAAGACAATAGTGGCTGACAGGGTTTGGGTGGAGCCCCGCTTTATTCCCCTGACGAAAAGCGGTCAGCCTGTCAAGGAGATTAGCGGCTCGGAAATCAAGCCCATAACGGTGAGGGATAGACGCACCGGGCAGTCCAGAACCGCGGTGAAGATCGTGGAATTCGTGGAGTCGCCTGCAATGGAATTTGACCTCAAAGTTCTGGATGATGGCCTGGTATCCCAGGAGCTCCTAGAGGATATCTTCAAATACGGTGGCCAGATTAAGGGAATGGGTGCCGACCGCGGCCTTGGCTGGGGCCGGTACACTTTTGAGCTGGAGGAGAAAGGGGAGAAGAAACAACCGAGGAAGAGAAAGCGAGCGGGCAGAGGCTGAATTGGGCGAGTGGTGAAGTGTGCTGGAGATGTAATGGGCGAGTATTGGCCTGCAGTGAGGTGACGTGGGCGAGTAGTGGTGTGTTGCGAGATGTAATGGGCGAGAGATGGACTGCGGTGTTATGAAGTGGGCGAGAGATGAGGTGTGGTGTTATGAAGTGGGCGAGAGGTGAGGTGTGGTGCTATGAATTGGGCGAGTGGTGAAGTGTAGTGAAGTGGAGTGACATGCAGTGGGCGAGTGGTGGATCGGGTTGGATTGAGCTGAGGGCGAGGGATGAAGCGCGACGGTGTGAGAGTGGAGTGAAGTGGGCGAGGGATGAAGCGGAACGGCGTGAGATGAAGTGTAGTCGAGTGGTGGAGTGTATCGTTCTGGAGTGAAGCGGGCGAGGGATGAAGCGGAGTGGCGCGAGATGCAGTGAAGTGAGCGAGGAATGAACTGCCTTGGGTCGAATTGAGTTGGGCGAGGTGAGCGAGGATTGGTATGCAGTGAAGCGGCCTGTGGTCTAACAGATCTGAAGAGCGGAACAGAGGGGTAGGGGGGAATCTAATAGAGAAAGGGTGTAACTGAATAAGGGATTCGACAGGGTAATCCGAGTAGATGCTGCCACTTCCCTGCCCCTCTCAAAGCTGTCCAGGTAGAAAAATCTCCTTTGCCATCCTACTACTCCTCCTTTCTCTAGTATTCTTCCGGGAAGAGCGTGGTGGTCACACTGCGGTCCCACTCGGTGATAATCCAGATCTTAGGCATGCCCTCCGTCTCGTATGCCGAGAGGAGTCGGCTGCCGTCGGACAACGCTCGCTCATTCGCCTGCTTGTCCTCTGCGCACAAGTCCCCCCAGTCGCCGCTAGCATGACGCTGGAGGCTGTCGATGCAGAACTTGGCGAAGTCGGCATCTTGCTCCAGGACATCGGATACACCCCTGGTCATCACCGTTTGGCCGAGGGGAAACTTGCCCCTATGGATGACGTACATCTTACCCCCTTTCTAGCCGCTGCAGGTGGGGCATCATGTAAAACATGTTGGACTAGCCCCACCCGCAGCGGGCGTTTGTTCACCCGGATGAACGGTAACTACCGTGCCTTTTTAGCCCCGCGAGCCCTACGAGCCCTCTTGGGCTTTTCAGGCCTCTGCACAGGCTCTTCCGCTGGCTCTGCTTCTTCCTCCTCGATGCTGTCAGCCGGCTCCACCTCTTCATCCTGGATGTTATCAGTTGGCTCCAGTACCTCTTCAGGTTCCGGCTGCTCATCGGCCCACTGGGCGAACATGGGCATGATCACCACCATGGGTGATGGGCGGTGGGTGAAGAGGACGGGGGTGGAGTCAGTTCTCACCCCCATGGTCACTATCCCCTCCTTGCCTTTCAGGTAGCCCAACAGGTAGTTCACGTTAAGGGCAACCCTGCCGTTGCCGCCCTCGATGGCCACAGGGACAGTCACCTCAACGCTGCCTGCCTTCTCACTCCTGGCGGACACCATCAGCGATCCGTCTGACCAGACCAGGCGGGCAATTCCTGAGCTCTCCCCAGCCATGTCTGACACCTGGCACACAGCTCGCTCCAGATCCCGGGCTGACATCCGCACCTTGTGGGGTATTTCCTCCGTGGGGATATGCTGCCCATAGTCGGGCGGTGTACCCTGAATCAGCTTCGTGACAAAGTCGACCCTGCCAAACTTGGCATAGAGCGCGGGTGTGGTGACGGTCAACTCTAGCGTGCGCTTGAGGAGCTGCGCCGGAAAGCCGTCCATCGGGTTGCCAGGGGCTCTCTGCCAGAGGTATCCCAGGGCGCGGCAGGCCTTGGCCGGGATGACCGCGGCCTTGAGGTCGTCCTGATCTGGTATGCTTACCGGCAGGGCTTGGTGGACAAGCCTGAAACCGTCTGCGCCGGTGGCTGTTACGGGGTCGCCCAAGGAGAGGGTCACCCCGCTGAGTACTGGCCGTTTCTCATCGGTGGCACAGTACTCCGCCATCGAGACCAGCGCTGACACCAGGGCATCTCCGTCTGTTATTGTGTGCGCTACGCCACCAGGGACCTCGGGCAGTGCCGGGTAGTGCTTGTCAGCGGGAAGGTCGAAGGAAGCTGCCCCACCTGACCAGGTCAGGCGCAGGGTTCTCTCTTCCTCCTGGAGGTTTAGCATTTCGGTGTACGGGATGCGCTTGAGGAGTTCCGTCATCAGGCGGAAGGGAACTATGTGTTTGCCTTCGGCCTCGGGCAACTCCACGGCAATACCTATTTCCAGGTCGGTGGCCATCGCCCAGCCATCCTGGAGCAGGGCGTAGCCCAGTATTGCCAGGGTAGGCTTCTTGGGAACAGCTGGACTCAGGAGCTGCAGAGTCTCTCTAATCTTCTGCACGCGTATTTCCATCTTTCTCACCTCCTTTCCGGGCAAGATTTCCCCCTTTCAGCTTGCCCAAGGCTGGGGGTTATAGTCCGGGCTCATAAGTCCATTGCGATTTGTGCTTGCCTGGGTGGGCGAGCTTCGGATCTCGGTGCCGGGGTTGCTGGCTGGGGTGGCCGCTCGCACTTCGGATACCGCGGGTTCTCGGCCCATTTTTGGCGGGCGTCTTCCAGCAGCCCGGGCACTCTCCCCAGGGCTTCCTCCAACTCGCCCTCGACCGGGGTGAAGACGGGATCGCAGTCGGTGGCCTGGATGCCGACCAACGACCGGTTCCCATTGATGGTAAGAACCACCTTGATCTCGCTCATGTTCACCTCCCTTCACTGACTAACTTTCGCTTGCTTATCCCCGTCAGCCTCTCTACGGCCTCCGGGGTTACTGCAACGGGGACTAGCGTCCCTGCATCCATGTCCAGATAGAGTTGCATCCAGGGACACCTGCCCCTGATGAGCCTGGCCGTTACTTCCAGCACCAGGGCGGCCATCGCCTGGTTTATTGTCGGTCCCTGCTCCTCTGCCATGTCGGCGCAGTCTTGTGTTCTTGGCGCGTCAGCCAGGAGCTCCGGCCTCTGGATGGTAGGCAGGGGCAGGGCCCGGCATGTGTCGGTTCGCGCGTCGAAGGAGGATACTGGGTCGTAACGGTTGCCGATGAGAACCTGGCCGTAATTCTCTCCATTGCCGGCGTCCAGCCACCAGGTCTGGGTGTAGCGCCAGTCACTTACCCTCTTCGCGATATCGCGGCGGGCAAGGCCATTGTCCACGCAGCCGATGACCAGGCCAGGGCGATTGATAGTCATGAGGGCCGCAGGCAATACGCTGTAAGCCACCCGCCGGCCGAACTCCCGGGCGAGCCTCTGTGCCAGCGCTTCGCTCTTGAAGCGTCCCAGGTCTTGCCTGGTGAAGTTCTGGCGCCCCAGATTCCTCTCCTCCACCCGGTCCGGATCTACCAGTACCAGGTCGGCGTAGAATGGCAAGAGGCGGCAGAGGCCCTCGGCTACAAAGCCTCCGGTCCCACCGCAACCTACCACTATCACCGTGAAGTGACCTCTGGCGAAGCTATTATCCAGTGTGTACATCGAAAGCTTCCCCCATCTCGAGAGGAGCGAAGTAGCCGTAGACTCCGACCCTCAACTCTACGTCGGGCCACAGCCTCTCTAGCTCTCCCACCACCATGTAGAGGCGGAGACCCTGCTCATCGCGGTTGTCAGTCCCACTGAAGAAGGCACTCATGCCGGAATGGCTGTGGATATCAACCACCGTGCCCGGCAGCCGTTCATAGACGACCCCGGCTGCCCCGCCTTCTTGCAGTGGTTTCTGGAGGTGGTATTCCCCATCCCAGGTTACCGCCAAGTAGCGTTCTCGCCAGGGGTCGACGGCCAGAATGGAGAGAGCCAGGTCGTAGATACCTCGAGGTATCTTGCCTTTCGGGAGCTCCAGTTTCTCTCCCAGGGGGGAAAGGCCCCGGACTTGGGCCCTGGCGATGCAAAGGGTAGCTCCGAGCAGCGGATTACAGGCTCGGATGAACACCCCGTTCCCTGCGAGGATGTAGTTGTAGAAAAGGCCTGACTGCCCCGCCAGGCCCTCACCTGTGTTGAAGAGATAACCTACCGGCCTCATTTCAGGATGTCCTCCACTGTTCCTAGCTGTACCAGGTCGCCCAGGGGATATCGCTTCTTTCCGTCCAGGTGTTGCCACAGTTTCAAAAGACTTGTGGGGTATTTCTTGGACCTGCCTTTGTCCTCACCGGTGGGGGAGAAGAAGCTGAGGAAGAAGGACTCCGGTATCTCGCCTATGTCCACGGGGTAGTTGTGAGTGCCCGGGCAGCTGCTGCCGTCCCGGAAGAGGTTGAATAAGGGGGCATGGTAGATATGGTCCTGTGGCCTCCTTGGCTTCTTCTTCGCGGCATACACCGAGGGCGGCTTCCCTGGTGAGCAGATGAAGACCAGGCCCACCATGGGCAGCCTCAGCCTCTTTGCTGGCTTGAGGGGCTCTGTCTCCAGGGCCACTGTCCATATCCGGGGTGGCCGCCATAGGGCAACCTCGGCTCCACGCCGGCTCTGCCTCCACCACAGCGCTCCTTCAGGCAACATCCCCGAGGAGAGAGGCACTTCCTTGAGCAGGGCCAGGGTAATGTCCCTGGCCGATACCATGCGGGTCGTAATCGTCCCATCATCCAGCAGGTGCATGACTACCGCATCACGGTAGAAGTCCAGGCGCACCTGGAGCTCGTCCGGGGGCAGATCTAGCCCCTCGGGCAAGGCCCACTGGTAGGCCCTGGGCTCATCGCTAATCGTCACCATCTACTTCCGCCATCCTCCTTTCTACGAAATCGAGCATCTCGCCGAACCGAGCTGGTGGATCCTCCTCCAGCCACTCAGCCAGGCGTGAGAGCCTTTCCTGCATGGCTTCTGCCTCCCGCCATCGCTGAGTGAGCTCCTCCACCGTTTCTCGGTCCCAGGTCGGTTGCTCATAGTAGCCGAGATCTTCACTTGACGTATCCAGGAAGGAGTTTCCGGTGGCTGCCGTCAGCATGTCAGCCCACGCCGCCACCACCTCGTAGGGGCTTTCATCCAGGAGGCGATGAGCCATGCCCGGCTCCAAGCCTCCCCGGGGTACCCGGTTGACGATTTCGGCCGAGACGTGCTCCAGGCAGGCCTCGGCGAGAGGTACGCGGGCACCTCCATCCTCGTATAGGTCCGTGAGAAGATAGGTCATGAGCACAAATCCCGGCCGGTAGGAGTGCGGTATCTCGTGGTAGTCGTCGTAGCTCATTCCCATGACTATCACCGGGATGCAGGAGGTAATCTCGCTATAGCCTTCCACCTCGTCAATGACCCCGGGATGGAGGGGGAAGTAGCGATCCTCAAAACCGCTGGCGAAGGCCGCTATCTGGCCATACGGGTCAGCCAGCCGCAGGATCTCCTGCTCCCGTTCCGGCAGGTATTCGCGTATCAGGTTCACGAACAGCCCATACTCCTCCACTTGCTCCAGGCGAACAAACAGGCTCGTCAAGGAAGGGGGCCGTCCCGCGAAACGGAGCCTGTCGGCTAATACGGCGAGCGGGCCATCTCTATCAGACATCTCACTGCCTCTCTGGTGGCCGAGGAATAGGCCCTGGCCTCGGCAATTACCTTCTCCAGCTCCTCGCTATGGAAGGAGATCTGCTGCGGATCCGTGGAGCCGTCCTCTCTCACTACCTGCCAGACCAGGTCGATAAGGGCCAAGCGTACCTCGGGAGTCTGCCGCAGCGCTCTAAGGACAGCCTCGGCGTCCATGGCCCTTGGTACCTACTCTCCTCTGGAACTCGTAGAGGGTGTCCCCGTTCCGGGTACTCTGCCTGACCTCAGCATTGGCCACCTCGGGGAAGAAATCGGCATAGATCCGCTTTACCTCCTCGGGGCTCAATTCCGGGTCAGGGTCAGGGAACTCCCGGTTGTCGTAGACAAAAACTCTGGCCATCCTTCACCTCCTTTCTGACTATTCAAATAAAGGGTAGAGGAAGCTGCTTATCACGCTTGGCTGCTCGCTCCTCGCGTTCTTCCTTCCTCTCCGCCCTTCGTTTTTCGTCCAACTGCTTGCGCTGGCTGCGTTTGATGAACCGTTTGAGTTCATCGAGCTGGCGCCGCTGGTCGTCGGTTATCTTGTCTACCTTGATGTCCTCCGGCACTTCCGTTCCCTTCGTCTTGACCGCCTTGCTGCAGAGGTACAGGTAGACCTGTACCCAATCATGGTCCACCATCTGGCACAGGACCGTGGTGTAGAGGTAGATCGCGGCCTCTATGTCGGTGGCCAGGCCATCCTCCGGCGCGGCAGCTTTTATCAGGCGCTCAATGGTCACCTGGTCACGCATCCACTGGGGAATGGTGTCTTCCCAACCCCCGGGCCACACTATGGTCGGAGCGGTGAAGACTTCAACCAGGCGTTCAATGTTTCTCTCTATCTTCTTCTCTGCCTGCACCATCACCTCCTTCCTCTTCGTTCTCGAGCTGCAGGGCTAAGAGGAAAACACGTCATTTCACTTCACTTCACTCCAGCCCTCGCCCACTTCAAGACCCGCCGGCGCTTTGGACAGAAAATCGGGAATCCGCTACCCCCAGGCCGTCTAGCTTTGGCTGGGGGGGATATCTATCCCTGTCTTTTTCGGAACAGCCCCCATTTTCGTGAAATTAGGTGTGGAACACCTGTGCTAAACCCCTGAGCTGCCTACCCCCCAAACGTGGGGACTCTATTAGGCCCGGCCGGGCCTATCTCACTGACCGCGGACAGTTGTCCGCGGTGCCATCCGGTATCTCTCGAGAACTTCCCGGTCACTGTCGGTGAACTGGCCACCGACACTCTCAGCCTCTATTCCTCCCTTGAAGGAGATTAGCTCCCCAGTTTCTGCGAATTTGAGCCGGAACAGTCTGGGCGGATGGGGCTGGTTGACCACGACCTCGGTGCTGCTGATCCAATTGAAGTGAAGGGTGTCCCGGTCAACTGGCCAACCTGACTCCTCAATGATGTGTACCACCCAAGCTTCATAGTTAACCTTGTCCAAGCTCTCCTCATCACTCCCCGCTACGGGCATTAGATGCCTCTCAATCTAGACCTAGTTCACGCTCGCACTTGAGGAGTAGCAACTGCATCTCCTGTCTCTCCTCACGGGTCAAGCGTAGGGTGTAATTTCCGTCTGCCTCCTCTTTACACCTGTCGGCGAATTCCTGTAGTCTCTGCAAATCTTCAGGATCCATTTGCTCTCCTCTATTCCTTCAGCACTAATTCGCCTGGGCAGAATAGATTGGGGCAGGGGCAGGCTCCGCGGGGTTCCACTCCATCTCGCCGGCACATCTGTTCCCATCTATCCTTGGCCCGCAATGCCTCATTGATAGACTCCTGATCCGTGTACTCCTTACCACACTCATCACATTGCAGCATGCCTGGGCACCTCCTTCTTCCTGCCTCTTGAAAGGCAAAGAGACCCCCCCTTGCTGGGGAGTCTCTTTTCTATTGCCTCTTGAAAGGCAAAGAGACCCCCCTTGTCAGGGAAGTCCCTTTTCTATTGCCTCTTGAAAGGCAAAGAGACCCCCCTTGTCAGGGAAGTCCCTTTGTTTTTCGCCTAACGGCTCAGATAGCTCTTAACTGCTAGACCACAGAGATGATTGATTCTTTGTTCTATGTATTTCGCCGTTTGATACCTCAGCGCCTTGCGACGCTTGTTCTTTGAGACACCTCTTAACGCTTCTTCTATGTCCACAAACAGACTAGAATGGCTGCTGGCAAGCCTCACCTTAGCAAACGGCCTGAATGTGAGAGCATCTATTCCCATAGTCTCAACATAGAACTCGGATTGTGACTCAAAGAAGATTCTGCGAGACACAGCGGAAAACTGCCCTTTCGGTTTGCCAGCTTCGCCCAAGCCGTGCATTAGCTTCTGTAACTCATTCCATTCTTGTTTCCTTGTCTCCCTGTCAAGACGCTTCCAGTCATCAATGAGAGCTTCCGTAAAGCTCTCATAATGGTGGTGCTCAGGACAAGGACAAGGTGACTCTCCAAAGACACAAAAGCCATTGGAGCGAGCAAAGAGGCTTACTAACGTAGCTTGGCGCTGAGGTGTCACCCATTTTGGATGTCCCATACGCTCACCTCACTTTCAGGAATCTTGAACGAATATGGCTCGCCAACGCTATGTTTCTAGGTAACAGGAGCGACTTCGGCAGGGGCTTCGTCGGGAGCGACTTCGGCGGGGGCTTCGGCTCTCGCCACTGTTTCGGACATCTGAGCCTCTAGCATCGCTGCCAATGCCAGTTCAACGGCTTCGGTGTCCTTGTCTCTGATGGGCTGTCCTTCCTTAGCGCAAGCCTCTACTTCGGCTTTATACGCTTCGGTGCTCGCGGTGGCGACTTGATGAGCATAGTTCGTCAGACTGGCAGCGAGATTATCACGAACAAGCCTCACATTGTCAGCGATGGGCTTTGCCACCCTGATTGTTGGCCTGCCACTCTTGCCAAACTTCACGCTTCCGTCTTGATTGTATGCCAGCCTCAGTGGTGCTCCAAGAGCATCCTGAGGGATGGCTGTCAAGGCTTCGGCATTTGTCGCAAAGAAGAATGGAAGCCAAACACTCTCAAGGTCGAGACTCCAAACGCGTCGCACTTGCGGTTTAGAGCCATTGGGCTTCAACAGACTCGCTATGTAAACGGGAGTTTTCATATACGCTTCACCTCTTTGAGATTTAGCGTTGGCGAGTCATATTCGCCCAAGATTCCGTTTGAAGAACGATTCTTGTCTTTTCGGCTTTAGCTTTGGTGCTTACATATATGTAAGTCCCTAGCTTTGGCCTATTCGGAACATCAATCTTGTCGCTACCAATAGATAGCTGGTAGCTAGTCCCTATTTGTTAAAGTGCTTTGCACATTCCCATCAGAACGTGCAATTTACGTTCAAAGTATAGGGCATAGCTAACACGTTGGCAATACGTAAAAATGCTTAGTTTTTTTACGATTGGTGGAAAATGAAAATGACTATGCGGTTGCATAGAGCTGGGTCAAGCTCTATATGCAGCAAGGAAGGGGTGGGCAGAGAAGACGAGCCGGTCGAGGTGGAAGGGCTGGTCGGAGAGCACTTCGGAGTGGGCGTATATTCCGGCTGTCGCTGAACCGAGGAAAACTGCCCCCGCGGATGTCTTGGAAAAGCGGAGAAATTCGGCTGCCATGAACGGGGGAAGATCGTTCTTCGCTAGATTTGTTATGAGGAGTGTGAGTAGTGTTCTTCTTATCGAGTGGAACCCGTAGCCTGGTCTTTTGCCCAGGCCGCTCTTCTCCATGATCTTCCGAAAGCAGTAGGAGAGTGCCCCGGCTCCCCTTTCCCGGGGCCTCCAGGCAGAGATTATGGGGGCGATCTCTTCAGGGATGAGATGCACTCGCTGTTTTCCTCGCTTGGCGGTCCTGATCAAGATGGTGCTGTCCCGTACGTCGATCTTCTTTACCCTGCCGATTTCCTCACGGCGCGGGCCATAGGTGACAGACAGGGCGAGGTAGAAGTTCTCCTGGGGGGAGTATTCATCCCTGGCGCTGATCAGCTTAAGAACCTCGTCATAGGACAGTGCCGGCGCAAAGGGCTCATCGTCGGCCACCGGCTTGTCTTCCTTCTTGAAGGGCCAGGACCAGTCGTTTGCCTCAAATAGCTTCTTGAGCCGGACAAACTCCGTTGCCCGGCTGCGGGGTGAGATCCCCTGCTCTTCTCTAGCCAGGAAGAAGCGGCGGACGTCTCTGTCGGAGGGAGGGAGGCGATCCTCCAGCCAGCCGAGGAAGATATTTGCCGTGCTCAGGTACCCGATGAGTGTCCCGGGAGCTCGTTTCCTGGGAGATGTCAGGACCAGGCGCAGGTTCTCCAGGTGTTCGTTCATTGCCTTTTCCCTCTTACTTTGCCCTTCAGCCTATAATATGCAATTTGAACCTGTTTGTCAAGCTGTGGTATAATACGGCCATGGGGGAGATTACCACTACGAAGGAAGCCCTGGTCGCCGATATTGTCGACTTTGCCCAGGCCCATGAGCTCCAGCTGCACCCCGGTCAGGATGCCTCGAAATGGGCCGACCTGGTGATAAGGAAGGGGGGGCATTGCCCCTGTGTCCCGGGGCGGAATCAATGCCCCTGCGAGGAAGCCATCAATGATATCGCCGAGATCAACCGCTGCCGGTGTGGGCTCTTCGTCAATGGGGCTTACGTTGAGGAGTACAACAGGCTTCTTGGAGAAAGGCGTGGTGGAAGACGATGGAGGCAAAGGCCAAAGAACTCTTGCTGAAGAAGTTGGTGATCAACGGGTTCTCGGTCACTGATGAAGGAAACAAGCTCACCTTGAGTCCCAGGGGAGGTGTGGTACCGGCCGAGCTTACCCTTGAGGAGGTAGAGCCCAATGTCTGGAGGGTGGAGACTGCCTCAGGGCAGTATGCTGGTTTTGCCAGGGGCAGGAAGCGTTCTTACTTCGAGGCCTATCTCCTGCAGTGGGTATCTGATGCTCTTCTTCAGGCTGCTAGGTAGAGCTATTCCTGCGCTTGTGGTTCTTGAATGTCCCGGATGGCGATTATCTCGTCGCCGCACTTGGAGAGGGTGATGTCCTTGTTATGATAGATCTCGCAGATCCTCACCCCTGTCTCGTCTTGAACCAGGGCCGAGGGATACTCGACCTTCTCAGGGGCTCCGGCCTGCTCTAGCAACGCCAGGGCTTCGTCCGAGGTTACGTGCAGGACCTGGACCTTGCCCTCTTCTATCTCCTTTTGCAGGGCCCGCTTGATCTCCTCACAGGGGGGGCACTCGTCATCATCCAGGATGAAGATGTTTCTCTCGCTCATAGTCTTCCTTCCATTCGGGGTGTTCCTCGAGCAATTGATCCGCACTCAGCCCTCGCAGAGCTTCCCTGGCGGCCAGGGCTGAGGTCGGCACCAGCCTGCCAGTCTTCGGGTTGATGGTTGTGCCTGTCTGGCCCTTCAACTCGGCCATCTTTTCCCGAACCGCCCGGCGATAGACGTACTGTTTCAAGGTCGGCGGCCTTACCTCGCGCCAGTATTCGATCTTCCGTAGCTTAGTGTCTTCCATGCCTTTAGCTTAAGGTCTGTGTGTGAAACCAAGAAGGACAGCCCCGTAGAGCTGTCCCTCTTATGTCCTGGCTATGCCGCTGCTGCGGCTCTGCGCCCGCGGCCTCTCCTGGCGCCGCCGTGCTTCTCAGCCACGCAAGCAGCAGTCTGCGGGACCAGCCTGCCCTTGTAGATCATGGTCCCGGTCCTGCCCTTGCACTCACCCGACTTGATAAGGTATGGCTCAAGATGGGCGGGCACTTCTCCCTTGCGGAAGCTGGCCCTCTTGATCACCACGATGTCGGGGTTGAAGGGAGTGCGGCTGACGGACATCTCGCGGCTGGCCATGAGCTGGGCGAGGTTTGCATATACTCCGGCCATGTCGACCTCCTTCTCGTATTGCTCCCCCGCTTCAGGCCTTGGGCTAAAGGCTTTAGCCGACTTTAGCCCGCTTGCACTGGTTAGGGTAGCAGGGGGAAGGCCTGTTGTCAAGAACGCGGGGTGATTATCCGAGGACACAGATGCCGCACTTCTTGCAGCAGCCATCCTTATCCAGTTTGCCGCCGCAGTTAGGGCATTTCGCCTCGGCTGATTGCGATTGCTTCTCCACTTCCTCAGCTGCGATCCGTGACGCCTCGGCCTTGGCGTCCTCGAGGGAGAGCTCCTGCTTTGGCGCTACCATAGCACCAAGGCGCTCAGTGCCCATGAGCTGCTTCCGAAAGTTCCTCCAGGTGGCAGCCATGTGAGGATATTCCTGCTCGAAAAGACCTGAGGCGGAGGCCTCGACCGTAAGCTTATGGGCGTTAACCTTTGTCCATTGGATACACTCGAGGTAAATGGGATTAGACGGGTCCATCGGTATCAGCTCCTCGGCCAGGGCCTCAATGCCGAAGGGCGGGTGTTTCTCGCAGCAGTCACAAGGCTTCCCTGCTATCTTGCAGCCCCGGGCCAGGTCCAGCTGAAAGCGGTACATTTCTTTGGCCAGCTCCCGTCGCAGCTCTCCCACAGTCTCCTCTGTGGTCGGCATCGGTGATTCCGTGGGGGTCTGCGTTATGCCGGGGTTTGTTATAGGGAGGGGGTTTGTTATAGGGGGTCGGCGTGGGCTTTGCGGGTTCGTCGGCAGCGTGGCCGCAAACTCCTCAAGCGCCTTGACCTTGTCTCTGTGAGGAGCAATAAACCTGTCCAGGGGGAGTCGCGCAGCCACTATCGATGCTGGAATTAAGAAGCTTGACCACTTCATGGTCACCTCCTGAAACAAAAAGGAAGCACCCTGTTAGGGCAGCTTCCCCGCTCTCTGAATTTAGTCTCTCGGAACGCTTTTGTCAACAGCACGCCCTCGGGCAGGTTCTATAACGGCAGGGGGGGGATTCGAACCCCAGGCCTTTGTTGTCGCCAAATCCCCTGTTATATGTTATAGTGCTATAAAGTGAAGCGGGGAAGTAAACCCTCTCTGTAGGGTGCTTCCCCGCTTTCTTTTGGGGCCCAAACTGTTATACGGAGGAGAGAAATGGCAACGAAGAATGAGATCATAGAAGCCTTGATGGCCGAGGGTGGCCCGCTCACCGTTAGCGACCTGGCCAAGAAGATGAACCTCGAAGCGAGCCAGATCACTATGCAGGTGGCCAGAATGGTTAAGGCTGGCGATGTTGCGAAGAATGAAGCGGGCGAGCTCTCGGTAACGGAGAAGGCGAGGGAGGCGGTCACCGCCTCCAGCCAGGTGGATGTGGGAGCAACCGATTATGAGCACTTCAAATACCTGGCAATCAAGATCGGAATCCTCGGCGACCTCATCGATGTGACCACTGACCACGTGTGGAACGGCGGCGACTACCGGGACCTGAGCTGGGTGTGGACCGCCTTGGGTGAGATGGCCATACGCCAGGACCTGAAACAGAGGTGGTTTAATGCCTGGCGCAGCTTCCTCAAGCAGGGAATCCCTCCCGAACTCAAGGATCAGTTCGAAACCTCCGCCGCAGCACAGGGCGAGTCTCTCCCGGGCAGGACATCATCCGGCAGGGACTATATCGTTATCGAGGATGAACCAGTGAGGGTCGGAGAGGGGCTGGGAGACTACAGCCTGGCGGACGCAAAGGACATTATCACCCTGAGGACATTGAGACAGAGGTTCCAGCCGGCTGGCGGGCCGGAGAGACAGCCCAGTGGAGCTATAGCATCCCAGGGAGGCGAGAAGATCTCAGACCTCCTCACTGCCCTGCAACCGTATATCACCAAGGGCTCCAACATGGACGAGATAAAGGAAATCCTGGGTGACAAGATGCAGCTGCTAAAAGCGGAGCTATTGCCGCTGATACCCCGCGGCTCGCCGGAGCATCCTAAAACATGGGTAGAACAGCTCGGTGATCTCACCAGCGGCCTGAAGGGATTGACCGAACTTGGGCCGATGATCAGGTCCCTCTTGGGCATGCCAGAACCGGGCAGCGGCACGTCTAACCCCTCTACTTACGTGCAGCTGAAGGATTCGGAAGGTAATCCCGTAACCATGGACATAGACTCAATGATCAAATGGGAGACCTTCCGCCGCGAGGATCACAGAGCCGATGAGAAACAGGGGATGCTCAAGAGCACGGTTGAGACCTTTCGCCAGGAATGGCCGACCCTGGCGGCAGCCATAAAGGAAACGGCCGAGGGTTACAACAGGGGTGCCCAGAGCAGCCCAGGTGGTGCCGGTGGCTTCGTAACCAGCGAAGCCCCAACTGAAGCCACTTGCCCCAGCTGCCAGAAGAACTTCCCCGCGGAAGCGGTGCCTCCACAAGGTGATGTCACCTGCCCGCACTGTCGGGCTGTTCTGACCAGGACTGCATAGGAGGGTACGAGTGCCTAGAAAAAAGGAACCTGAATGGCTGAGGCAGATGAGAGCCGTGGATAAGGCGGCGCAGCTAGTGCTGGGGAAAAACGAGACGGCCAGGGCAAAAGAGGTCCTGGCCGAAAAGCTCACCTTCTATGCGCCGCCCTGGCTACGAACGCTACTGGGTTCGGCCCCCCCGAAAGCTCCGGACAGTGTTGATCCCAACGACCCCTACAACATCCTCGATATCCCTTCGGATTCCCCGGACTGGCTGGTAGACCTGGCCTACAAACACCGGGCGAGAAAGGTCCACCCGGATACGGGAGGCTCCAACGAAGAGATGCAAAGGGTCAATGATGCCTACGGGAGAATCAAAAGCCAGAGAAAAGTTAGTTAGTCAGGTCGGCTCCAGGAGAGATGAGCAGCCAGGGCAGCGCACTTCCTGGGGCGGAGGGATCGATAGTTTGATGTCAGCCCCGCAGCGCGGGCATGCCCCCGTTGCTGTCTGGGACCCGGCCAGGGCCAGGATCTGCTCTACCTCGCGGAGAACGCACAATTCCTCGAATTCCTCCTCGGTGAGCGGCTGGGTGTAGAGCTCCTCGGGCACATATTCAGGCTCGGGACCAAAAACTGTATGGTCGACCACGAATTCCCAGAAGGTCAACCGTTTCCTCAAACCGCAGCTCCAGACTGGGAGGAATGACCCCAAACCTAACCCGACAAGAGCCACCTTGCCAATCATTTGAACACCTCCCTAGGATCAATGCCCAGGCTATACCTGGCCTTGGCATTGATCACCGCCTGCCTCGCTGAGATGTGCTTCGCTCTCTCTTGTATCACCAGCTGGTCCCGTAAAATACCCCAGCCAGATTGCGCTTTCCCCTGGTGATGCATGTCCCTCCAGACGGGGAGTCCCATCAGGGCCGCTACCGCGCCAGCACCAATGAGAATCTTACCGATCATAGCGGAATTAACCTCCCCTCCCTTACCCCTCTAGCCTTCCACCACCTGGC
>JAUWXW010000233.1 GCA_030616195.1 Chloroflexota bacterium
AAGGGAGTGGCTATATCGCGAGCCATCAGGGGATTAACCCAGAAGGTCTCGTAACTGACCCCCTGGGTTAACTCGGCTGGAATAAGCCCAAACATGAAGAAGAATACTGTACGACTGACGTCGTCAAGAGCCAGTTCATAGACAAAGAACAGAGCGCACAGGGCAATCAGGGATACGTTGATTATGGGGAATCGGCGTCTCCTGATATCGGGGTCGGATAGTGGTAGCATGGTATTCACAAGGGACTGTTAAACGTAGACCATCAGACACCAATGATGAGTTTGATCACAAGGATGCGCTTGTAGCCTTATCCCGTGGATTCGGGTGCAGGGGCATGGTGCACTCACCACGGCGAGTCGGCCGCCAGGGTCGGTGTCGCCTTAGGCGACCCTCTGGCGACCTCTGGTGACTTCAGGTTGTTCCGCCAGTGCTTCACTTTTGTCTCCAGCGAATAAAGAAACAGGAAAGGTAGTAAGAGGGAGTTGGTTAGGGGATATGGTTTGTGTCTTTGCCTCATAATGGCTCTCTGGTTGGCTCATGGTGGATTAGCGACTTTGACAGGACAAAATAACGGTGATATACTATTTATGACTCGGGTGGTTGAACCAGCTGAGGTAGGCCTGCCGACGAGGAACGAGTAGGAAACGAAAGGGACCGGGGAGGCAGAGAAAGCTGGGGAGGTCACCCGAGTTTTTTATGCCGTTGGGTGGGCATCCATTTTTTCCTCCTCCAGTAAGGCGACAAAAGGCAGGTTTCGGTACTCTTCACGGTAGTCCAGGCCGTAGCCTACCAGGAATTCATCAGGAGCCTCGAACCCTACGTAGGTCAGTTGAACATCGGCCAACCGATGCACTTTTTTGTCGAGTAGGGTGCAGACAGCCAGGCTGGCCGGGTTCTGCCTTTTCAGGTATCCCAGGACGAAGCTCAAAGTCATCCCGGTATCGACAATGTCCTCTACTAACAGCAAATGACGGCCCTCCGGGTTTATATCCAGCCCCTTAGTGACTCGTACTGCTCCTCCTTTCTCTGCCTCATAGTACGAGATAGCCATAAAGTCGACGTCTGCCGGGACCGTCAGGTAACGCATCAGGTCTGCCATAAAGCAGAAGACCCCCCGCATGACTCCTACCAGAACCGGGTGTTGTCCGTCGTAGTCCTTTGAGATCTCCCTGGCCAGGTGCCGCACCCTTCTCTGAAGCTGAGCGGCACTGAAGAGCACGCGGCCTACGCCCCGTGTCTTGCTTCCCGAGAGAGGCCCGTGGCCATACTTGGCCAGCAGGCGGTCATAGTCGTGGCGGGCGAGGAGCTTCACGTTGACTTCTGGATAGAGTTCTCGAAGGCGGCGCATCTTGTGTTTTTTCTCCTTGGTAAGTCCTGGCTTAAGAGTGGTCATCTCTATATAGAGATCCAGGCCAGACAGGTAGAAATCGGGAGTGAACATCTCGGTGATCCTGCCTTCTTCCCAGTGTAGAGGGAACGAACGGGGCTCGTACAGCCACTCAATCTGATAGAAGTCGAGGAGTCTGGCAAATTCCTCCTCGCTGGGATGGGCGAATGTAGCTGGCTTGAGCGGTGAAGTCAGTGGAACAGGATGAGGTGCAGCTTCAGTTTTGGTTTCCAGGGGAGGTTGTCCTGTCTCGATGAGGCGGTCTGACTCCAGTACAACAGCAGCCAGGTTAGCTACAGTAGTCAGGAAGTGCTCTTCGCTTGAGGTGAAGTCGCGGTGGGTGCGGCTGTAGACGCGGAGACTACCCACAACCTCCCCCTTGATCCTGAGGGGCACGCCCATAACCGATACGACGTGTTCCTGCTGAGCCAACTCCTGGAACTGAATTCGGGGGTCAGTGGCAGCATCCAGTACTTTCACCACCTTTCCTTCCATTGTCTCGGAGAGACTTTTCGCTGCCTCGACGAATCCCTTTCTGAGATAGCGCTCGCTGAGGCCATGGGCCGGAGCGTGAACCAGTCTCTTCCTTTGCGCATCCAGGAGCAGAAGGGAGCAACCGCGCACCGCTAGGGCTCGGGGTGTGAGTCTTACCAGGAGGTGAAGTTTCTCGCTGGTGGTGAGATCTGAGTTGATGGCCTTTGCCATATCGCTAAAAGCTTTGTTGAAACTAGACACCTGCTTGCTCATTACAGCCCCCTTTTTGCCAGGCTGGTTGGCTTGATTTGACCCTGAGCATCCGATATACTCCTTAACAAGTCCACTGAGTGAATGATACCCTGAAGTAGAGGCTAGCTCAAGGGGGCTGTTAACTTTTCTGGCGATGTGGCCTTTTGGAGAAGGGGTGGAGGGGAATTCCGATTGCTGGTGGAGTAACATATGTTGCCGAATGACCATACCCGTTTGAGCTTGCTGGATTGATAGACTGACGCGCCACTGAGCGGGATAGGTGTGGTCGATTTGCACAAAGAATTCGGCTGTGTCCGACAGAGAGGAGGATTAAATTGGCATCAGCGCTTAGCGGTATCAAAGTTCTAGACCTGACCGGGTTGGGGCCGGCTTCCGCTGCCGCCATGGTGCTGGGAGACATGGGAGCTGAGGTGATCAAGATCGACTTGCCTCCCGGTGGTGGGAGTCGTGGAGTTGGCGACGGCCTCAATTTTTTCCCAGAAGATCAGGAGGAGGCCGAGAGGCTGGCTGCCAACACATCGAACAACCGAAACAAGAAGAACCTGGCGCTGAACCTGAGGACCGAGGCCGGCCAGCGGGTTTTTCACCAGCTGGCCGAGATGTCTGACATCATCCTGGAAAGCTTCCGACCTGGCGTGATGGATCGCATGAACGTAGGTTACGAGGCCATTTCTAAGATAAATCCCAGGATTATCTACTGCGCTGTCTCAGGTTATGGACAGACCGGCCCGTATCGTAGCTTCCCTGGCCATGATGCCAACTACGCTGCCATGGGTGGCGTTCAGGCCCTTATTGGCCCAAGCAAAGATACCCCGCCAGTTTTTGCCCTTAACATAGTGGCTGACCAGGCTATTGCCTTCTTGCAGGCGGTGATTGGCATTCTGCTGGGTATTTGCGCCCGGGAGAGGACAGGCCGCGGCCAGATGGTGGACGTCGCTATGACTGACGGCGTTATCCAGCTTCTCATCGGTATACCTGGAGCGGTAGAGTATTTCTTTACCGGGGTTGTGCCACAGCGCGGTGAGACCATGACCAGCGGTAATCAGCCTTTCTATACCGTCTACCAGACCAAGGATGACAAGTGGCTCACCCTTTGCCCCATAGAGCCGAAGTTCTGGGGGAATATGTGCCGTGCCCTGGGTCGCGAGGACCTCATACC
>JAUWXW010000123.1 GCA_030616195.1 Chloroflexota bacterium
GGGCGATGTCCCTCCGCAGGGAGTCTTGCACCGTTACAATCCTTTGCCGCGATAGTTCCAGTTCCTCCGCTCTCGCCAGAGCCGCAGCGTGCTCCACCCGGGCCTCTTCCGCCCGCTTGCGCCCGGTGATATCGGTGATAATTAACATGGCAGCAACAACCTGCCCATCGCTCTTGATAGGCCCGAAACGGGTCTGGTACCAGGCGGTACTACCGTCCGGGCCGACTCCAGGGGTCTCGAGACTATCCGATTCCCCCGTCTGAAAGGCTCGGGCGATGGTTGCCCTGAGCACATCGTGATACTCGGGTGGCGCGAAGTCGTAGCACGTCCTCCCAACCACTTCTTCCAGCGTAAGACCCCGCACGGTGCGATTTATGAACTGAATTGTGCCGCCGCTATCCACCATGGCAATCATATCGGGAGAGTTCTCTATCAGGGAACGCATTTTCTCCTCGCTCTGGCGCAGCGCCTCTACCGCCTGCCTGCGCTCGGTGATGTCATCCGAAATAATCTGAATACCTCTTATGTTTCCGCTTTCACCTCTTACAGGTTGAATGTCAGACGAGAACCAGCGCATTCCCCCAGGAAGCTCAAACGAATCTTCAAATCTGGCTCCCTTACCCTCCTTCATAATTTCGGTGAGTCTTTGCATGTGAAAATTGGCTACTTCAGGGAATACATCGTTTATAGACTTGCCTATGACGTCTTTTGCGTTTTTTCCGAGATTCTCCATCCCCCGCCTATTCAATAGAACGTATTTCCCTTCAGTATCAAAGTAGCTTATCGCAGATCCAGAATTTTCAAATAGAAGTCTATACCTCTCCTCACTCTTATGCAGTGCCTCCTCGGCCCGCTTCCGCTTGGTGATGTCTCGCAGTACCCCCAGGGACCCAGTAATCTGGCCATCTGGATCACGCAGGAAGGTCAGCATGGTCTCCGTCCACACCGTGGAGCCGTCCTTGCACCTCAGCTCCATCTCCAGTGGCCGTGACCTGTACCGCTCTTTTTGCCCCGCGCTTTCAAGTGCCTGGTCTTCCGTCAGGGCCTGGAGGGCAACCTCAAGTGAGGCAGGAGTCAGATACTCCTCCATGCTGAGTGCCATTTGTTCCTCGACGCTGTAGCCCAGCAGACGGGTAACAGAGGGACTGATGTAGGTAAGTCGCCTGTTCGTATTCATGACGTAGATGATATCTGAAACGTTCTCGGCCAGCAGACGGTAGCGTACCTCACTCTCTCGTAAAGCCTCATTGGCCTCCTTGTGCTCGGTGATGTCGCGCAAATTGACAACAATGCCCTCCACCGCTGGATGATCCAAAAGGTTAGTGCCTATGGCTTCAATAGAACGCCATGAGCCGTCCTTACGGCGAGCACGTGTCTCAACGCATAAAGTACCACCTGGGTCTGTCAACAATCGAGCGAAGGCGTCGGCGACTCCTTGTGCGTCGTCCGGGTGAATGTGCTCGAGCAGGCTGCCGCCAATCCGTTCCTCCGGTTCATATCCCAACAGACGCTGATGCGATGGGCTTGTGTAGCGCACAATTCCTTTACCATCCAGAATTACAACGGAGTCCAAAGAGTTTTCTATGAGGGAGCGGAAATATTCCTCTTTGCGTCGCAGCGCCTCCTCAGCCCGCTTGCGCTCAGTGACATCACGGAAAATGCCGCGAGTGTGAACTGGTTTTCCACCTACTATTTTGCAGTTAGCAGTCCCATCAACCACAATCTCCCTGCCATCCTTGGCAACGAACACTGCTTCAACTCTGTCAGCCTTTCCTCCAGACAACACTTGCTGGAATACCTCCATACAGTGTGCCTGGCTATCGGGGTGAATGATGTCAAACAATGAAAGGCCAGCGATCTCTTCCTCGTTATAGCCCAGAGCCTCCCGCCAGGCATGGTTGACATACAAAAAATGACCATCCGGAGCCACGCTCTGAATGAGATCGTTGGCGTTTTCAAGCAGGTCACGATACCTGTCTTCACTCTCTCGTAAAGCCTCATCGGCCCGCTTGCGCTGGTTTGCTGACGTTTCCAACTCACCAATTCGTTGGCGCATTTGCACCAACTCATCGATAAGTTGAAGTTTTGTCTTGTCTTTGACTTTCATCTTGTGTACCTCGCAAAAAGAAGTGGTCTCTTAATTAAGCACGGAATGTAGGAGAATGTCAATACTGGTGTGCTCGTATAGCACATTAGTGACGCCCGAGCTGCTTCCTCTGCTCCAGGAACTCAGCCGGAGTAAGGTAGCACAATGTACTGCCCGTCCACGGATTCAGGATGGTGCCCTAAAGGCTGCAGCCAGTTTGCTTTGTTGGGCGATACTGGGACGAGAGGGGAAACGGTGCCCAAAGGACTGCTTCAGTGAGAGCCCTGGGGTAGCACAAGGCCTTTTGCTGCCGGGTGTGTTATAATCTTGCGAATTGTCTATTACGCAAGACGCGCCGAGGCACGACTGGGAGAGCAAAAGCCAGCGGCAAAGCCGCAGTATGGTCTGACAGGGCGGTGAATCGATGTGGTGCTTGAAGAAAAAGGCAGCAGCGCTCGTTGTCGTCCTGGCCGCTTTCGCTTCTGTCTTTCCTCTACCACCGTCCGTGTCTTATGCCTGCCACGGCAGCGAGTGGAGCTTGACGAGCAGCAGCACCACAGATCGGCTTTGGGGTGTCTGGGGCAGTTCCGCCTCGGGTGTCTTTGCCGTGGGGCTGTGGGACACTACTGTCCGTTATGCACTATCGATCGAAGCTCCGTTGGAGGAGATCCAGGCCGACGTAAGTCTGTTGCGAGACTTGGATTTTCTGGAACAGGTTGAGTGCCAGTTTATCACCAGGGATGAGTACAGAGAGCAGTTTGTGGAAGATCTCGTGAGAAAGACCGACGAGATCACCATAACCCAGGAGCTTTTCGTCCTCCTGGACCTGATGGAGGAAGGGCAGAATCTCTACAACATTCTGTTGGACCTCTACTCTGAGCAGATTATTGGCTTGTACTATCCTGGGATAGGAAAGCTGTATGTCATAAGCGATATGGAAGAGGTGGGCCCTGTCGAAAAGGTAACTCTTGCTCACGAATATACTCATGCCCTCCAGGACCAGCACCTTGGCCTGGCCTCGCTGCCCCGTCCAGAAGACAACTCCGATCTTTCTATGGCCGTGCGGTGTCTATTTGAGGGCGATGCTAGGTCCCTTGAACGAGACTATTACCGGGAATACCTCAACGATGATGAGCGGGCAGCCTATGACCAACAAATGGCAGAGCGCGACAGAGAAGCGTTTCAGGCTGCCCCTCCGGTTATCCAGGAGCAGCTTATGTTCCCTTACACGGCGGGGTTGGATTTTGTCTATGCCCTTCGGGAAGAAGGTGGCTGGGATGCCGTCAATCAGGCTTATAGCGATCCGCCTCAGTCCACCGAGCAGATCCTCCACCCCGAAAAGTATCTGGAGCGGAACGAACCGCAGCCTGTTGCCATGCCTGACTTAGAAAACGCCCTTGGTGGGGGATGGTCTGAGTTGGACAGCGACGTTCTGGGCGAGCTGCACTTGAGGATCTATCTGGACACCTTTGTCGGTACGGCTAAGGCTACGACGGCAGCAGCGGGCTGGGATGGTGATCGTTACGTGTTTCTGAAGGACACAGAGGGCAGGAAACTACTGACGCTAAGCTCTGTCTGGGACAGCGTCGCGGACGCCGGCGAATTCTTCAACGCCTATGTCGATTTTGTTGCTGAAAAGAGCGATGGCACCTGGACTTTGCTTTCGAAGGACGAGGGAAAGAGATGGTGGCAAACGAAAGGACTGAGCCTCTACCTGGCGCAAGAGGGAAGCGAGGTGCTTATTGTCATGGCTCCTGATGAAACTGTCGCTGGGCAAGTATTAACTGAGTTTGCCGAATTCTGTACCGCCCCTCAGGCCGATTTCTCCGCCTCGCTTACTCAGGCAACAGTAGGGCAAACAATAGAATTCACCGACGTTTCCACCGGTGGTATCATTTCCTGGACTTGGGACTTTGGCGATGGCACCAGAGTAGAGTGGACTGCTGATACCAAGCCGGAGGATGGCAAAATCCCCCATGCTTATGCTGCCAAAGGGAGCTATGTCGTATCCTTGGAGGTAAGCGGTCCGAGAGGGACAGACACCGAGACCAGGCCGGAGTATGTCTCAGTATATACGGCCCCTCAAGATCATTTCTCCGCCTCTGTTCTTCAGGCAGTGGTAGGGCGAACAATAGAATTCACCGACTGCTCTACAGGAGATATCACCTCTTGGGCCTGGGATTTCGATAACGACGGCACAGTAGATAGCACCGAGCAGAGCCCGTCCTATTCCTACGAGACGCCGGGGAAACACACCGTTTCCCTCACGGTGACTGGGCCTGGCGGCTCGGACACTCAGATCAAGACGGATTACATCACTGTGGAAGAGGAGAGTGAGCAGGATGGCAACGGAGAGGAGAACGGTGAGGCGGGCGGGTGTGGCTGTGCCTCTGTCAAGGGAGATATCTCAACAGGTGAGCTGCTCACTGGCTGGGTCGTAGTCGGCTTGTGCTGGGGGACAGGCTATTACCTGGTGAGGAGGGTTAGCCGCCGCAAAAGGGGATAGGAGCATGCTGGCCGGGGCCTGAGTTTCCTGGGTGCCCGGATAGCTTAGTCCTCGAAGCCAAGCCATTTGCTGCCGCCCGGCGGCAGGATAACGGAGTCCACTATCTCCCCAAACCTTTGGTTTCGGAAAACGATGACATTGGGTTCCAGAACGTGCTGTTGGACATCCAACAGCTCGATAGAGGTGAGCTTGCCATCCTGCATGCTGTCGATTGGAGGTGCAAAACCCAGAGAATGGCGCTATCCGATCTCAGCTAAATCGAAAACAGGCACTTGGGCGCCAAGCCTGCTGCTGTAAGGTTCAACCACTTATCTCACCTCCCAGTGAGAAGCATACAAACCTCCCCGGGCTGACGGCGCAGAGTGCGCTGCTGTGGGCTAGGATCAAGGCCCGCGTGACAAAAGGTCTGAAACATCATCTGAAGCCTGGGCTGTGAGCGTGAATTAAGGATTTTTGAGGCATTCATCATGATTATCCACGTTGCGCATCACGAACACATCTCCATACCGCTCAAAAGTCATGCGATATTTCGCATCAACGTATGCCTCAAAGATTCCCCCCACCGCTTCCACGGGATGACTTCTCAGTCCCGGATGCCTGAAGTCCGCATCAAGCAGGCGGAGTGCCTTATCCACTTTCCTTTGTATGGTCTTGGGTAATCGTTCGTACTGTTTGACGAACCGTTCAGTAAACTGGATAGGCATTGCAGGCTAAGCCTCGCTGGTTGCACCTGAGCCCTTCTTTACCCGCTTGTGGAGAAAGGCTATGGCTTCCTTGGCAGTATCAAGGCGGTGGATACGCCCAGCGCGAATATCTTCCTCGGCTTCTCTTTCGCCCTCCTGCCAACGCTTCGTCCAGAACCATGCCTGCTCCTTGTCCACCAGCTTTTTCACCCGCAGCACAATCTCACCGTCATTTACTCTGACGTCGAGGAAATCGCCCTCCTCGATATTCAGAGCCTGGCGAACGGACTGGGGCAAGGTAACCTGCGCTTTCTTGCGCACTTGGATTAGCTCCGACATAGTGAACTCTCCTCTAGTCTGACTTTCTGACATTCTTACTATATCAAAATAAGGGGAGGATTTCAAGGGCAACATTATCAGCTCTCTCCCAGTCCGGGCTAACGGCGCAGAGTGCGCTGGTTTGGGATAGAATCAAAGTTCGCCTCATCCATGCACTCAACCGCCGGTGA
>JAUWXW010000058.1 GCA_030616195.1 Chloroflexota bacterium
TAGGGGATTATGTCAGCTTCTACCTGGCCCTACTGAATAACGTTGATCCCACCCCGGTAGCCCCTATAGACTATCTGAAAAAACGCCTTGCGGAGCCTTAGCACATCCTCACCCGCTGCCTACGTATAGGCCTACGTTCCACATCCAGCGGCACATACTAAACCACCCTACCCCATGTGCTCGGAGCCCACCTAAGACGATAAAGGCACGAAGGGAGCAGGCATTAGTACCAGCCACACATTACCTCCCCATTGAGGCGAAGATGTTCTTCCCCTCACCGCAAGTGCCCTTCGCGTACGGCTATGTTATAATCTTCATGCACCGTTGACCCTAGCAAAGACTACACCAATGTCTCGAAAGGTACTGAAAGGCTATGTCAGAGCTAAGGCAGGATTTTACCACCAGAGAATGGGTAATAATTGCCCCGGAGAGGGCCAAGCGCTCTAACCCACTTACTTCCAGAAAAGAAAAAAAGGCATTGCCAGAGTGGGATGAGAATTGCCCTTTCTGCCCTGGAAACGAAAACAGGACGCCATCAGAGCTATTTAGAATAGAAGACAGTCAATCAAGCTGGAGAATAAGAGTGGTACCCAATCAATACCCGGCTTTGGCCCCAGAAGGAAGCACCACACGAAAGGTGGAGGAGGGCTTCTTCAAGAGGATAGAGGGAATGGGAGTCCATGAGGTCATAATAGAAAGCCCCTTACACAATGCTACGCTGGCCCAGCTTGATGTGGCACAGGTGGAACAGATCCTTTACACCTACCGCGCTAGATACAACAACCTTAAGCCCCTCCCTTTCGTGCGATTTATCTCTATTTTCAAGAATCAAGGAGAGACCGCCGGCACTTCCATGGAACATCCGCACTCACAACTAATAGCCACACCCATCGCTCCTCCTTACATCAGAAGGAAACTGGATATCGCCCTGCAATACTACGATGACACCGACACCTGCCTTTACTGCGACTTGTTCCAGCACGAGTTACGGGTAGGCAAGAGAGTAGCAATGGAAACTGACGACTTCTTGGTCTTTCATCCCTACGCTTCCCGGTCCCCTTTCGAAACCTGGATTGTCCCCAAGAAGCACCAGGCTTCCTTTGGTTTGGTGGCTGATGCTGAGCTCACCGGGCTTGCCAAAGTATTAAAGAATACCCTATTGCAGCTCCACAAGTTGTTGAATAACCCTGACTTGAACTGCGTGATTTGCACTTCACCCACAGAGGATGAGTATAATCATTACTATGACTGGCATATGATGATTATACCTCGGCTGACCACACCTGCCGGGTTTGAGATGGGCTCTGGTATTCATATAAACGCAACCGTGCCGGAGGAAACGGCAGATCTGGTCAGAGGAGTTCGCCTATGAAAACGAGGAAAAGCCTGCAGCAACTGGTGAAGAGCAAGCTAGGGGATTACCTGTTTATCGTCGTCTCGAACCGAGAACCCTACATCCATGAATGGGTTGGCGACCAAATAAGTTGCGTCATTCCTGCCAGCGGGCTGACGACCGCTCTGGCCCCGGTGATGGACGCTTGCAGAGGAATCTGGATAGCTCACGGGAGTGGCACGGCAGACCGCGACGTAGTAGACGATCAAGATAAAGTCTACATTCCATCACGAGATCCAAAGTATACCCTGCGGCGAGTCTGGCTGACCAAAGAGGAGGAAGACGGATACTACTACGGCTTCTCCAATAATGCCATCTGGCCCTTGTGCCATGTCTCCTATACCCGCCCCTCTTTTGACGAGTCCGACTGGATTACTTACCAGAGTGTGAACGAAATATTTGCCCAGGCTGTGCTTCAAGAAGTAGGAGATAGAAAAGCTTTGGTCTTTGTACAGGATTATCACTTCACGTTGCTGCCTCGCCTCATTAAAGAAAGAAACCCAAGTATTATTGTCGCCCAGTTCTGGCACATCCCCTGGCCAAACCCGGAAGTTATGCGAATCTGCCCCTGGCAAGAGGAAATTCTACACGGGCTCTTGGGGAATGACCTGCTGGGATTTCAAATCCGCTACTACAGCGATAATTTTCTAAACACAGTGAATTCCTCTATTGAGTGCAAAGTGGACTGGGAACGCCACATCGTAAGCCAAAGAGGGAAAAAGACAGCAGTGCGATCCTTCCCTATCAGCATTGATTTTGCCAAATTCTCACGTGGGGCTCGGCAGCCGAGCGTAGCTGAGGAGGTAAATAGGCTCAGGAAGCAACTAGGGCTGAGCCAGGAGATCATTGGTATCGGAATAGATCGCGTTGACTATACCAAGGGTATTCCTGACCGCTTAAGAGCTATCGACTGCTTCTTTGAGAAATATCCTGATTATCAAAAGCAGGTGGTCTTTGTTCAAGTCGGAGTTCAAAGCCGTGTCCATTTGAGCAGTTACAAGAGAATCAACGCGGAGATAGAGACCCTGGTGGAGAGGATAAACTGGAAATATGCCTCCGGCCACTGGAAACCCCTCATTTACCTCCGGGGAAACACCCCCCAATTGACCATCATGGCTTTACGCCGCATGGCACATTTCTGCATTGTTTCCTCACTCCACGATGGGATGAACCTCGTAGCCAAGGAGTTCGTCGCCAGCCGTTTTGATGAGGACGGAGTGCTCATTCTCAGCCCCTTTACTGGAGCGGCACGCGAGCTTACCGACGCCATACTGGTAAACCCTTATGCTACTGATCACCTAGCTGAGGCCATAAGACAAGCCATTGAAATGGGCACCAGGGAGAGGCGCAGACGCATGAGAAGAATGAGGAGTACGGTCGAAGAGAACAACATATATGGGTGGGCAGAAGACATAATCACCGACTTGCTGAAGGTTGAATTCGGAGGAATTTGACAGTGGAACATCTCTTTTCCGCCTGGCAGGAAGTCCTCACCAGACTGAAATCAGCAGATAATGTTATACTCCTGAGTGACTTTGACGGAACCCTTACCCCTATTGTGGCAAAACCCGAGATCGCCTACCTTTCCGACCGAACCAGGAGACTACTCCAAGAAGTAATCAGCCGCCGGAAGTACACGGTAGGCATAGTCAGTGGCAGAGCTCTGGACGACCTAAAAGACAGGGTTGGGCTACAAGGAATAATCTACGCTGGAAACTATGGCCTGGAAATCGAGGCACCCTGGCTCAAATTCGTAAACCCCAACGCCGAGGCTATCAAACCTTTGCTCTGCGACCTCCATCAACAGCTCAGTTCGGGGCTGAAAACAATTGAAGGAGCCTTTGTGGAAAACAAGGGACTGAGCTTAAGCGTTCACTATCGGCTGGTCGCAGAAGGACAAACCGATGAGGTTAGAAGTATTGTTGAGCGCATCACGCGCATTGCTGTTATGAAGGGAACGATTCAGGTTACTTCCGGAAAGAAAGTTTACGAGGTCACCCCAGCAATAGCATGGCACAAGGGAAAGGTGATAGACTTGCTCTTCAAGGAGCACACAAAGAGAGCAGGTACGGGTATTGCTTTACCCGTTTTCTTGGGCGATGATGTCAGCGACCAAGAGGCATTCAACACTGTTGACAAGCATAATGGTATCTCTATCTTTGTGGGAAAAGGAAGGACGAAGTCCGGGGCTCGCTATTTCCTCAAGGCTCCCACGGAGGTAGAGGAGTTCCTGGAAAGGCTACCTTAAGCGAGGAAGTTAAATCGTTACCGATTCATCTCACCAGAAGAAACATGATGTAAGGCCTTCGGACTACGAACCTCTCGTCGGTGGTAGCTTTATTGAGGAACTCCACGTCCTGGCCGAAAAGCTGGCTGGCAAGGTAGTCCAGAACATCAACTCCACCCACAGTGGCGGAGGTGTGGCTGAGATATTAGGGCGCATGCTGCCCCTGATGCAACAGCTAGGAATCGATGCACGGTGGAACGTTATCAAGGGACACCCGGATTTTTTCCAGACCACCAAGAAGTTCCACAACGCCATTCAAGGGAGGAAGGAAAGGATATCCTGGAAGGAGTTCTCCCTGCTCCTCGATCCGAGCCAGGGGGAAGCCGAAGAATTTCTCCATGGAGATATTATTCTCGTCCATGACCCACAGCCCATTGCCCTGGTTAGCAAGAGGATGGATCTGGGGGAAAAGTGGGTGTGGCGGTGCCACATAGATGTGTCCGATCCTCCAACGCACGTGTGGAGCTTCATCCAAGAATTCGTCACCCAGTATGACGCCGCTGTCTTTACCGCGCCCAGCTTTGCTCAAAAGCTGCCCGTACGTCAGTTCTTCATCGCCCCTTCCATAGACCCGCTCAGCGAGAAGAATAAGGAGCTTTCTGAAGACGTAGTAGAGTCAGTCCTGGCGAAGTACGGTATCCCCCGGGATAAACCCATTATTACCCAGGTGTCTCGCTTCGACCATTTGAAGGACCCTATCGGCGTGGTTCAGGCTTTTGAGATGGTGAGAAGTAGTATGGATTGCAGACTGGTTCTCGCCGGGGGCATAGCAAGCGATGATCCTGAATCAGACAAAGTGCTGGCAGAAGTGAGAGAGAGGACGGCAGGAAATGACGACATCCACTTGTTGTTGCTGCCACCCGAGAGTCACATTGAAATAAACGCCCTCCAGAGGGCCTCGACAGTGATACTACAGAAGTCGCTTAGGGAGGGCTTCGGACTTACTGTGACCGAGGCCATGTGGAAACGGAAACCAGTGGTGGCTTCTGCCGTGGGAGGGATAACGCTTCAGGTAAAGAACAAATTCAACGGACTTCTGTGTCACAATTTAGAAGAAGCTGCGAACGCCCTGAAGCAGCTTCTTTCCAACCCAGAGTATGCTCGCCGGCTAGGAGAAAACGGTAGAGAATACGTAAGGCAGAATTTCCTCATAACCAGGCACCTAAGAGATTATCTGTTGCTTTTCCTCTCACTGGGCTCCAGCAATTGATGTATCTTTACAGTACATCGACCTGGATGCGACGGACTCACACTGACAAAGGACATTCCCAAGTTCCGCTGTCTATGGCAAAAAAAGGCCTCCAAGGCCTGCTGACGGCGAGGCCAGCGGTCACCGACGAAATATTCCATCGAGGTGTGAAGGAATCACCTCCTTCACCGTAATCAAGCAGGGTCAGTCGCCTCAGGCGACTGACACCCACTGAATGCCCCCACCACCATGGGATTGCCACGTCGCTTGCGCTCCTCGCAATGACATAAGAAGACGCCGATGAAGACAAGCACACCTTCTACCACCTGTCATGGCGAGGGAACCGAAGCAATCTCAGGGTGGAGCGGAGACGATTGCTTGGCGGGGGCCTGTGCTGAGCGGCGCCGGATTCTTCGGTCGCTGTCGCCTCAGGCGACCCTCTGGAGACCTAAGGCGATCTCAGAATGACAGGACGCCAAGGGCTGGCAATGGCAAAGTTAAATTGGCCGCTTGCAAATCGGTTAAATCAACCTATTTGCGGGACTGTACGCTAACCCAAAGGACAAAATGCCAACCCAAACAGACTGCGTCCTTATCTCTTGGTGTACTGGGGTGCCTTACGAGCACGCTTGAGCCCGTACTTCTTACGTTCCTTTATTCTTGAATCCCTGGTAAGTAATCCATATTGGCGTAGCAAGGGCTTGAGTCCCTCATCGCTCTCCGCCAAGGCACGAGCAATACCATGACGAATAGCTCCTGCCTGCCCCGAAATCCCTCCCCCTTCCACCTTGGCTACGGCATTAAATGTATCCAATGTATTTGTCACTCGCAACGGCTCCATCACCCTAGCTTGAAGGGTAAGTATAGGGAAATGTTCCTCTAAGGGTTTGCCGTTTACAATAACAGTGCCAGCACCTGGCAGCAATCTTACTCTAGCGATAGCAGTCTTTCTTTTTCCTGTTCCATAGAAATAGGCTTGCTCAGTCAATTAACCCCTCCTACTGGGCTTCCACCTGGGCTTGATGGGGATGAGTATCTCCCGGATAAACCTTAAGTCTCCTCAACATAGCCCGCCCCTGACGATTGTGGGGAAGCATCCCTTTTACCGCATGCTCAATTATCCGAGTAGGGTGAGTCTTCAGCACCTCGGCAAAGGTGCTGCTCTTCAATCCTCCGGGATATTGAGTGTGTCGATAGTAAACCTTTTGTTCCGCTTTCTTGCCCGTCACCCGAACCTTAGCTGCATTCACCACAACTACATAGTCGCCCACGTCAAAGTGAGGAGCATACATCGGTTTGCCTTTGCCTCGAAGCAACTTAGCTATCTCGGTAGCTATCCTACCCAGGGTTTCCCCAGAGACGTCAATCACCCACCAATTACGCTTAATGTCTGAAGCCTTTACACTATAGGTTTTCATTACTCCTCACCAGGGGGCGGGAAATGGCGATAGTTGACTTTCATGAGGCATAAACCTTGCGCCGGAGCAGCCGGTCCTATGGCTCCCGGCTGCCCAGAGCGAGCCAGTTCCCAGAATGTCTCCACTTTCATCTTGCCCAAGCCCACCTTAATCAAGCCACCTACAGTATTGCGCACCTGACGTGGCAAGAAGGCATTTGCTTCCATGTCAAAGATCACTAAGTTATCCTCCCTGCCAACTTCAGCCTTGAAAACCCGTCGACGGGTTCCGCCACTCACCACTGCAGAGAAGGAAGCGAAATCATGCTCCCCGATGAGCTCCTGACAGGCACAATTCATGGCCTCGATATCAACTGGTTGGGGAACAAGATAGCTAAACCTTCGCATTAACGGGGATGGTGCACGCCTATTCAAAATAGAATAACGGTACTCTCGGCTCCGAGCATCATGCCGAACATCAAAACCATTGTTCACCTTATAGGCAGCTTTGACTGCAATGTCTGGTGGGAGATGAAAATTCAACGCATTGACCCATATCTGTGGAGAGAAAGATGAATTGGTGTTGAAGCTCACCACCTGTCCTCCGGCATGAACCCCGGTATCGGTCCGACTGGCCACAGCGATACGGGTTTTCTCCCCCGTGAGCTTCTGCAAGGCATGCTCCATTTCCCACTGAACAGTGGGCGCATTATCCTGGTATTGAGAACCATGGTATCTAGTGCCATCGTATTCCGTAATCAGCACAACCCTGGCAGGTACTTCCGAACTAGAAATATTATCCTCCCCAAGGCACCTTAGCTCACCAACTCGAGAAGTGCCATAGGTGCTGCATCACCGAGGCGAGGCCCCATCTTGAGGACTCGCGTGTATCCACCATTACGATCAACATATCTCGGAGCAAGCTCACCAAAAACCTTGTCTATCACCTTCTTATCGCTTATCATGGACAATGCCTGTCGCCTAGCATGAAGAGTGCCGGCTTTCCCCAAGGTAACCACCTTCTCTGCTATGCCTTGAACCTCTTTGGCCTTGGCCTCAGTAGTGACAATCCTCTCGTGTCTTAAGAGATCGGCAGCCAAGTTATGATACATTGCCATTCTGTGGCCTGTCGGCCTGGAAAGTTTCCGTCCAGCTACTCTATGCCTCATGCTTCCCCTCTCTCGACCTCAAGGTCAAACCCATTTCCTCAATACGCTGTTCCAGCTCCTCCAGGGATTTCCGTCCCAGCTTCTTGAGTGAGAGAAGTTCTTGCTCGCTCATTTCCAGCAATTGTCCTACTTTACTGAGCTTGTTTCTTCTCAGGCAGTTAAACACGCGCGGCGAGAGCCCAAGTCGCTCCAAAGGAGCCTCATATAGTTCGGTTGGGACCCCGTCAGCAGCAGGCCCTCTGTCAGTTTCCCCAGCATAAGCAGGAACAAGAGAGGTAAAAAAGGAGAAATGCTCCCTCAGTATCTGGGCGCTTTCACTCATCGCTTCTATGGCTGACATAGTACCGTCAGTCCAAACCTCAAGAGTGAGTTTCTCGTAATCAGCATGCTCAGCAACCTTGGCGGTCTCAATAAAGTAGTTAACCTTACGCACCGGGGAGAAGATAGCATCTACCGGGATTATCCCTATAGGTAGACCGTTTGTATGAGCTGCAACCGCAAAACCTTTTCCTAGATTCACGTTGAACTCGACAGAGAGTTTCGCCTCGGATGAGTCCAAAGTGGCCAAGTGAAGCTCAGGATTAGCGATCTCAAAGTCCGCTGTGGCCCTGATATCGCCAGCTAGAACCTTCCTTTCCCCCTCCACTTCAAGAAATAGCTTGCCGTCTTGCTTGGTCACAGGACGCAACCGTATCG
>JAUWXW010000199.1 GCA_030616195.1 Chloroflexota bacterium
AGTATCTCCAGGAAGGGACAAGGACACCAGCGCATACTGGGGGACACCCCCCATAGCAGCGATGTCGCTCAGGTTCACTGCCAATGCTTTCCAGCCCACCTCCCACCAGGTGCTCTCCGCGGTGAAGTGCACTCCCTGGACCAACGTATCCGTGGTAGCCAGCAGAGTGGCATCGTCAACCCGCCAGGCGGCGGCGTCGTCACCAGGACCTACTACAATCCGAGGGTCTGCCTCACCCTGGGAAACTATTTGGGAAAGCACATCAATTAGTCCGAACTCTCCTAGCTCCGAGACTTTCATGGGCAAGATTATATTCCAATTAGCGCGCTAATCTCAATTGCAGATAGAAGAAAGCGTTGGAAATTGTAGGGACAGGTCTTATGGTCATTGAGTGAATGTATCCTTGAGGTGTGAAGGAATGACTCCCCTGACCTACTTTAACAGAGGGAATGGATTCCCCTTGGCCTCAAGAGATTTCGATCGCTGATCTTGGTTGGCCCCGAAAATAGCGATTGAAATTCTCCCTAGCATAGGGTAGGGGCGCTGTCCCCTACCCAACGAGGCGGGTGATCGAAGATCGGCCTCTGGCGGGCGGAGCACCCGCCTATGAGTAGGGGGCAATCGCCGATCTTGGCAGGCCTCAATTCATACCCAGGCTGGACTTGAGGTGCTATAATGTCGCGGAAAATGGTGACTTGTTAAGCTCGGCCCGGCAGATTTGGCGGAAATTCAGCAAAGGAGGAAAAGATGACGACGGAAATCCATCGGTTATCGCTAGGGTTCACTAACTGCTATTTGATTAAACAGGAAGGGCTGATTCTGGTTGACGGGGGGTTCCCCAAAAAAGAAAAAGGATTTCTGAAGAAGCTAGAAGAGCTATCCATTGAGCCCAAAGATATCTCCCTTATTATAGTGACTCATGGCCATTTTGATCATATTGGTTCAATAAATGCACTAAAGAGACTGACAGGCTGTGAAGTTGCCATAAATCAGCATGAAAAAGACTGGTTGGAGCAGGCCCTCAAGCCACTGCCGCCTGGCGTCGGCTTATGGGGCAAGATCCTCATATTGATAATGAAGATATATATACCTTTGGTGAAGTATCCTGGTACGCCGGTAGACTTGGTGCTGGAGGACAAGGAATTCTCCTTGGAATCCTATGGTATCCACGGGAAAGTTCTCTATACCCCTGGGCATACCTCAGGTTCGATGAGTCTACTGCTAGACACAGGTGAGGCATTCGTGGGGGATCTGGCTATGAATGGCTTTCCTATGCGAATCGGTCCCGGCCTGCCAATTGTTGCTGAAGATACTGGTGCTATAAAGGAAAGCTGGCGATTGCTCTTGGACAGCGGTGCCAGGTGGATTTACCCTGCTCATGGCAAGCGTTTCAACGCAGATGTGCTGGAGAGACTACTGTGAAGTCAACTCCTTTTGAGACAAGCGGTGGTTTCATTGTAACCCTGAGGTCGGTGTCGCCTTAGGCCACCCTCTGGCGACCTCAGGCGACCCTCTGGCGGCCTATGGAGACCTGGCGCGGCCTTCGCAGAACTCTGGCTAGAACAACACGGGCAAATGGATTACAATCGATTCTAGGGTTGGAGAGCGAAACGGATGAAACTCACGGCACGCCAAATCTTAGGGCTCATACTTGTATTCGTGATCATCTTGGGTGTGATGCAGTTCAGCTTGCAGAGCTTCAGAGTGGAGGGGGCAAGCATGGAACCCAGTTTCCATGATGATCAGTACTTGCTGGTGGACAAGTTATCATATCGCTTCCGTTCTCCCCATAGAGGTGATGTAATCGTATTCCATAACCCCCGGTTCCCAGACGAACCGGCCTTAATCAAGAGGATAATTGGCTTGCCTGGAGAGAAGCTGGAAATCAGGGCAGGCGATATCTACATAAATGGCGTGGAGCTGCAGGAGACCCCCGATTTCCCTGCCGTCCCTCGCTTGGATGAGTACTCGGTGACAATCCCTCCGGAACACTACTTCGTTCTGGGAGATAACCGCAGCAACAGCTCCGGTTCCCATACTTTTGGTTCAGTGCCACGGGACACTATAGTGGGCAGGATGTGGCTATACTACTGGCCACCATCAGACTGGGGGCTGTCGCCCGAATATTCGGCAGATCTGGAGCCAGTAACAACGGCATCCATCCAGCACCGGTGAGGGGACACAACGTGATAGCGTCGGATACAACTGGATAGTCAACAGATTGGTCCATTGGCCGGTTGAGAGAAAGCGCCGTAGACCTTGCTTGCAGTGTCGGTTGATGCTCTGGGCTCGGAGAGAATGGAAAGGAGGCAGATGTACCAGCACATAATGGTTCCCCTGGACGGTTCGGAGTTGGCTGAGTGTGTGTTCACCCATTTGGATGCTATCGCCGTAGGGTGCTACGTAAAGAAGGTGACGCTTGTCTGCGTGGCAGAGCCGCTCCACATATATGGCGGCCTGGAGTCTATGTTCAGTGATCATGAGCGGGAGCAGTTGGAAGAGTCACGCATGGTCAAGGACAGAAGCTACCTGGACGGGATAGCGAAGCGTCTCAACTATAAGGGGGCTGTGGTAGAGACCAAAGTCCTGCGGGGACATGTTGCTCATGAGCTGGCCAACTACGCCGACACGAATGGGGTTGATCTTATCATTATCTCAACTCACGGTCGCTCCGGGGTAAGCCGCTGGGTTTGGGGGAGCGTAGCCGACAAGCTTCTCCGTTCTAGCTGCGTGCCGGTTCTCATGGTGCGTGCCCCCGGATGTGTAGCGGGTATCTAAAGTGGTAAGCTACGTTTGCCTCTGTGAAGATACGGTTCCGGCTTAAGTTGCCTGTCGTGCGGTCGTCCAGGGTCTAGGCGAACGGCGAGGCCCAGTGATCGATAGAACGCTGGTCCGTTGAGGGGGCGAAAGGAACTCGCCCCGGTTGCCTGTGCTGGCCAAAATAGGAATTAGACATAAATGTTGGGGATTGTATAGCGGATTGGCGGTGGGTCAACCCTGTCGGTCATGTCCGCAATGTCGATAACCTCATCTTCTGATTCCCAGAGTTGCCCCAGGATTTGCAGGATACGCTGTTCCTCTGCCGACGTCATAGGAAACATGTCTTTGAATTCGTGGAGTGCGTCTTCAGGTCCCATGGTTCTCCCTTCGTGGAATATCCCTTAGCCAGCAACGGGAAGCTACCGACTTTCGGTTCTCAGTCCTTCAGGCTAATCTACCAGAATAAGCTCACAAACAAATCTCAAAAGGCACCGATTTCTCACCAATTCCTTTTAGAGGTGCCGGGTGATGAAAGCCTGAAGACCATAGCTGGCGAACAGGTAGAAACGGTTGGGCGGAAGGTTACCATTGATTGGACGGTCAAGAAAAGTACTGTAGGGTGGGCTCAGCCCACCTTCCGGTGGGTGCAGCGTGATAAGCGCTGTCTCATTGGCATGAGAGAGTACAAGTGCTAAACGACGCATGTGCCCGAACAGAGAGCGGGACCTGCTTCGCGGCCTGCCCATCGCTATCGACTGGCGTTGGTGAGATGGTGGGCACAGCCCACCCTACTGGTGCTGAGATTGGCTTTAAGGTAGGCCTCCAGCTTTTCCTCGATGTCCGCAACGTCTTCCACTTGAGGCCTCCATTATCAGTATTGTCTCATACCCCCCTGGCTTCACCTAGCGAACTTTATGTTTAGAAGTCGCCGGGGTGCTCTGCCTTCTTGAACCAGTGAGTCGGAACCACCAGGAAGGCAATAATGGAGGGTTTAAGGATAAGCCTTATGAGCGTCCTCAAATCCCTGAGATTTATGCCGCCCCGAATCCTCCAGCGTACCGGCTCAAGAGTGTCCACGTGCAGGATAAGATAATCGCCCTGTCGGGTTACATCGGCGATTTGGGCTACCAGCTCAGTCTTCCCCAGCCCTGTCGATCTGAATAGCATACTATAACTAGCTCCTTTCAGCGTACTATATATACCCTTTTTGGCGGGCATCGGTCACCATCTGAGGCTCTTGCCA
>JAUWXW010000141.1 GCA_030616195.1 Chloroflexota bacterium
CTGGGTTTGGCTATGCTTCACCTACCGCACCAGAACTTGAAGATTGCTACGGCAAAGGCCATATAGTTACGTCGGGCGGTTGCCGGCCGCCACCCACCCAATCCTTGACACTCATGCCTGCCAAGGGTAGACTCTTAGGCAGAAAATGAACTCAGGGGGATTGCATGGATTTTCGCTTCAGCGAAGAGGATGAGAGATTTAGGCAAGAGGTACGTGAATTCATAAACAAGGAGCTTCCACCTGACTGGACAGGGACGGGCCTTCTGCAGGAGGCAAAAGATGGGCCGGAATGGGAATTCTCACGCGGCATGCTGCGCAAGCTAGGAGCCAAGGGATGGCACTCCCTGTCCTGGCCCAAGGAATATGGTGGTCAAGACTCCATTAGCAAGCAGTTCATCCTCAGCGACGAGATGTACTACAACGAATTGCCAGGCGTGGACTTGCAGGGCGCCCTCATGTGTGCCCCCACCCTCATCCAATACGGAAGTGATCAGCAGAGGAAAGAGCATCTGCCCAAGATCGCCCAAGGCGAAGAAGTATGGTGCCAGGGCTTCAGTGAACCGGGGGCCGGCTCTGACCTGGCGGCCGTGGCTATGCGAGCTGTAGAGAAGGAGGACTGCTTTGTCCTGGACGGCCAAAAGGTATGGAGCACCGGCGCTCATCGCTCCGACTGGACCTTCGTGCTGGCCAGAACTGACCCTGAAGCCAAGAAGCACAGAGGGATTAGCTTTTTCCTGGTGGACCTGAAATCGCCCGGCGTTACGGTGCGTTTCTTGCCCAACATAGTTGGCACCTATGCCGAGATTTTCTTTGATAGTGTGCGCGTCCCCAAGGGAAACCTGGTAGGAAACAAAAACGAGGGATGGACGGTAACCGGCGCTGTATTAGGCTATGAAAGGTCAGGAATTCACCGCATTGCCGCCGCCCGCCGAAACCTAACCCGCCTGATAGAATTCGCCAAAGAAACGAAGCGCAACGGTGTCCCTTTATTCAAGGACTCCGTAGTCCGAAATAGGCTAACCCATCTGTTCGTAGAGAGCGAGGCAGTGAGGCTCCTGGCCCACAGGATTGTCTGGCTGCAGAGCACGGGGCAAAGCGTCGATTATCAGGCATCGATGTCCAGAGTATCAGGAGCCGAATTCCAGCAGCACGTAGCTCAGACCGCGATGCAACTCTTGGGGCACTACGGCCCATTGGAGGAAGATTGCAAATGGGCTCCCCTGCAGGGCTTTTTCCTCCGCCAATACCTTTATGCTATGGCAGCCACAGTTGGCGCCGGCACCTCGGAGGTGCAGAGAAACATCATCGCCCTTAGAGGGCTGGGGCTGCCTAGAGGCTAGGGTAGCCCGGCAACATGACCATCGGGATGGAGTCAGAGTATAAGCCGAGGATCATTGACAACCCTAATCCTCACTCAGAACCTGAGGTTTATGCCGAAAATAGACTCTTGACTCTTGTCCTGGGTGGATTGGAGCATCGGCTCCAATCACGCCTAGAGCAGATGCTCTAGGCTACCCTCTATTTTCATGATTCGTTGCTGGGCAACCGCCCATGTGAGGTTTGCTTCGCAACCACCGGAACTGCCCGCTACCAGTAGTCGCTAGGTGAAAGGATAGCGCTAAAGTACGTCTATGGAATTCATAGAATGGCTCGATAGCAAGGTGAAGATCCTGGACCAGACCAGGCTGCCTCTAGAAGAGGTTTACCTGGAGCTCTCTACATATCAAGAGGTGGCTCAAGCCATCAAGGAAATGAAAGTTCGGGGGGCTCCTATGATCGGGGTTATCGCCGCTTACGGAGTAGCCCTGGGAGTCCGGGACATCCAGGCTGGCAGCAAGGCTGAATTCCTGACAAAGCTCGGCCGCATTGCCCAGGCACTAGCTTCTACCAGACCCACAGCAGCTAACCTCTTCCAGGCCATCGAGCGAATGCAGGTAGCGGCCCAAAAGGCAGAAGGCATCCCCAGCATCAAGGCGGCCCTCATCAAGGAGGCACAAGACATTCATGCTAACGAAGAACAGGCTACAAGGCGGATATCCCGCTTCGGTGCTGAACTCATTGGCGATGGATTCACCGTCCTGACTCATTGCAATGCCGGCGCCCTGGCTACGTCAGGATACTACGGAACAGCCCTGGGAGCGATCAAGGCAGCCCGAGAGCAAGGGAAGAGTATCAAGGTCTTTGCCACTGAGACCCGCCCCTTGCTCCAGGGGGCACGTCTCACCGCCTGGGAGCTTATGCATGATGGCATCCCGGTCACCCTTATTACCGACTCTATGGCAGGTCATTTCATGAGTAAGGGAGTGATAGACTGCGTCATAGTAGGCGCTGATAGGATTGCCGCCAATGGTGACGTAGCCAACAAAATAGGCACTTATACCCTGGCAGTCCTGGCCAAGGAAAACGGCACCCCCTTTTACGTGGCGGCCCCCACCACCAGCATCGACCTCTCCCTCCCCTCAGGCGACCAGATCCCCATTGAGCATCGAAGCCCAGAGGAGATCACCCATATTCAAGGGGTGCAAATCGCTCCGGAGGGGGTCGAGGTTGCCAATCCAGCCTTTGATGTGACACCACATCTTTATATATCGGCTATAATTACTGAGAACGGTGTAATAAGGAAGCCTTACCAGGCGGGACTAAGGAAGTTCTGCCCTTCGCCGCTAAACAGTTCTTAGCGATTTTTGAAGCCAAAGGAGGTTCCAGTGGCTAAAGCAAAGATTGGCGTCATCGGCGGCAGCGGTCTCTACGAGATGGAAGAGGGCCTGACCAATACTGAAGAGGTGTGGGTCAGCACACCCTTTGGCCAACCCAGCGATGTCATCACTGTAGGCGACCTGGAAGGAACCAGAGTAGCTTTCCTTCCCCGGCACGGCAAGGGACATCGCTTCAGCCCCACCGAGCTTCCGATAAGAGCCAACATCTACGCCTTGAAGTCCCTGGGTGTAGAGTGGATTATCTCCATTAGCGCCGCAGGAAGCCTCAAGGAGGAAATTCACCCCCTGGACCTGCTTATCCCCGACCAGCTTATCGACCGCACCAGGAGCAGGGCAAACACCTTCTTTGGAGATGGCTTGGTGGCTCACGTTGGTTTCGCTGATCCTTTCTGCCCTGTCTTGAGCCAAATCCTGAATCAGACAGCTAAGGAAGTTGGGGCTAACGTGCACTACGGAGGCACCTACCTGGTAATGGAAGGGCCCCCTTTCTCCACCAGAGCAGAATCCAACCTTTATCGTAGCTGGGGAGCAAGTGTTATCGGCATGACTGCCTTACCTGAGGCCAAGCTGGCACGAGAGGCGGAAATCTGCTATGCCACCCTTGCCTTTGTCACCGACTACGACTGCTGGCGTGAAGCCACTGAGATTGTCACCATAGAGATGGTGATAGACAACCTGCAACGCAACGTAGAGATGTCCAAGAAAATTCTCAAGAGAGCGGTTACTGAAATCCCCGAGAAAAGAGAATGCCAATGTGCCACGGCCCTAAAATACGCCATCGTCACCGCACCGGAAGTCATTCCAGTTTCAGTGAAGGAGAAGTTGCACTTGCTCATCGGCAAGTATGTGCAATAGCAGTCCGATGTCTGCCAAGACCAAGTTTGGCTGTTTGCCCACCGTCATAGGAAGCATGCCCCATACCGATGCTCAGGAGGCATGCCGTTCGCTCCTGCGCTATACCCCCGCTGTCCCGGCATGGCCACAATTACCCAGGCGTTCCTTTAGGGAGAATATGTATGTTCAGTTCAGCGAAGGCTTACCCGGGATTAACATCAACACGGAGGAGGAACGTATTTCTGTCGATCGCTCCGGCGACCTGGACCCGGCCCTGGAAGAACTCTACATAGCCTACACGGAGAACGACACCACAAGCTATGCCATTGGCCCTGACTATGCCGCAGGTCTCCACGCTTTCCTCGACTCAAGAATCGAGCCACCACTGGCTGTTAAGGGCCAGGTGACCGGGCCTATAAGCTTGGGCCTCTCTCTCACTGACGGGGTATATTATGTAATCTATGATGACACCCTGGCGGAGGCTATGGCCAGGCATTTGCGGTTAAAAGCCTCCTGGCAGGAAAAAGCCCTGAGTCGGATATCATCCAATACCATAATCTTCGTTGACGAGCCCTATTTGACGTCTCTGGGCACTTCTTTTGTCTCCCTCCCCTGGGAGCGGGTGGTTGCTCTCCTGGAGGAAACCCTGGAGGGTATCAGCGGACTTAAGGGCTTGCATTGTTGCGGCAGTGCTGACTGGTCTTTGCTACTCAGCCTCCCCATTGACATTCTGAGCTTTGACGCTTACAACTACACCGATGCCCTCAGCCTCTACCCTGCCGAAGCAAAGTCTTTCCTGGAGCACGGAGGCACTGTCGCCTGGGGTATTGTTCCCAACGACGAAGAAGCCCTGGCCAAGGAAACCGTGGCCAGCATCAAAGACCGCCTGGAGGAGGCAATGGCACCGCTTACCAGGGATGGCATTCGCTTTAGACAACTGATTGAACAAGGGTTACTTACCCCGTCTTGTGGTCTGGCCTCCCTCTCAGTTGAGGCAGCCGAGCAGGTCCTGGAGCTTTTGGCACAGCTCTCCTCCAACCTGCGTAAACGGCATACAGTATGAAGGAGAGCGTTGAACATTGAAAAAGAAGACATCACCCCTCTCTGCCATTCTGTTGAGCAGACGGAACCAACACCTGAGGACTCGGGGGAATGAACAAGCGGAAGAGAGTAGCTGTACGTAAGCACAGGCGGAAAAGGAAGAAGCTGGAGCAAAGAAGAAAAGCTGCGGCCAAAGCTTGATGGGCAGCGATGGAAGAAGCAGCTCCATGAAGCAAGCCTATCTCCTCAGTGGTACGCCTGGGGTGGGTAAGACAACCCTTATCAGGCAAGCTCTCTCCTCAGTGAAGAAAAAGCCAGGGGGATTCTACACCAGAGAGATACGAAGCCAAACGGTGCGGCAGGGCTTCGAGATAGTCACCCTGGATGGGGCCAGCGCCATCCTGGCCCATGTCGATTTTCAGAGCCCTTACCGGGTGAGCAAGTACGGAGTAAATGTTGACAATCTGAACGATGTTGGCGTAGTTGCCCTGCGGCAAGCGATACAAGAGTGTGACATAGTAGTTATCGACGAGATAGGGAAAATGGAGCTATTCTCCCTCGCCTTCAGGGAAGCAGTGTTAGAAGCCCTGAACAGCGGGAAGAAACTGCTGGGCACTATAATGCTGGCTTCTCACCCCTGGGCTGACCAAATCAAGAAAGACGCCAGGGTTAAAGTGGTACCCGTATCC
>JAUWXW010000258.1 GCA_030616195.1 Chloroflexota bacterium
CGATGGTAACCGGGCTGAATGTAATATGACCTACGATCTCGCTGTCCTTGACTGCCACCAGGGATAACGTCATCGCATTTGCTGCCCGCAGGCTATTGACCAGGTCTGCCTCAACAGTCCTTTCAAACGCCTCCTGATTCAAGCTATAGATAGCTTCGACATCTTCGGGTAATTCGCTGCGAATCCTAATCATTCACGTTGCCTCTGATCTGAGAATGTAGCCGGACCAGTTGAGTTATGGTATCTGCTTAACGACCAAGCCAGCCGCGCCACGATAGCGCCGTTGGCTGCAGCGCCTTGTCAGGCCATGGCCTTGTCTATTTCTTGATTCTTACGGAACTTCCTCGTACCCGATTTATCCTACCCAATAAACCTCTAAGAGTCAATGAAAAAACGACTCTGAATGAATCTGCGGGAACCTTCCTACCTCCGCATGCGTCTATATATTTTAGAAGGTGATTAGACCAGACTACAAGGGGGAATTATGCGTTCCAAGGTATTTATGGCTCTCGCAGTCTTGCTGAGCCTGGCCCTTTTGGCCTCAATGGTGCCCGGGTGCAGCCGTGTCGCTGAGGCGGTTGAAAGCTACGTAGCTGTAGTGCCCAAAGTTTTGCCAGCCGGAGGCCAAGCGGCAATTTCTCTGGCTCTTTTCAATGGGGAAAGCCTGACGTCAGGGAGAGTCGAGGTGTCTTTGCTCAAGGATGGGGAAAGGGTCCTCCAGGTCGCAGGCAACATCAACGGCAAAGGGACAATCCAGTTCGAGGTCCCCGATGTTGAAGAAGGCGAATACGAGATCAAAATCAAAGGGGAAGGTTTTGAGGATAAAGCGCAGGTAAGAATAGAGCGAAGATTCCTGGTCCTCCTGGAGACCGATAAGCCGATCTACAAACCCGGTCAAACAATCCACATGAGGGCGCTTACACTGAATCCCGAGCTTAGACCTATCAGCGAAAGTGTTACGGTTGATGTCCTCGACGCCAAGGGGATAAAGATCTTCCGCAGCGAGGTAGAGACGGATGAGTACGGTATGGTGACCCTGGACTTGCCCATTTCCCAGGAGCCGAATCTCGGAGTGTGGAAGATAACCGCCGCGTCTGAAAAGGGTGATACTCAGCTAGACGTGCGGGTCGAGGAATATGTGCTGCCAAAGTATGAGGTCAAAGTGGAGCTTCCCAAGGAGTGGTTCCTGGTCAGTGAACCCATTAACGGCAGAGTAGTGGCGGAATACAGCTTTGGCAAACCGGTGAAGGGAGAGCTTGTAATCAAGGCCTCAAGATATGTTGGTGAATGGGAAGAATATGCTACTTTTACCACGGTGATCGATGGGGAAGCAGAGTTTGAGCTCCCTGCTGTTGGATATGTCGCCGGTGTCCCGGCAGCAGGAGGACTGGGTAATGTCATGCTCGAAGTCACTGTTGAGGAGAACGCCACTGGTTACGAGGAAAGCTCCAGCAAATTGCTCACCGTCTCCAGTTCACCTCTCAACATCCAGATAATCCCCGAGGGTTTGGTTTTCAAGCCTAGTCTGTCTTTCGGCTTCCTCATAATTACCGAGACCCCGGACAATAAGCCCATGGAGGCAAGGGTACAGGTGACTGTAACCTATCTCAACGAGGAACTGGAAGAACAAGGCAAGGAGGAGAAAGCGATTGAGACCAAGAATGGCAAAGCGCTCGTTGAGGTAACTCCTCCCCAGAATAGCGTAGCCCTGATCATAGAATGCTCGGCGGAAGGGGCTCAGACTTCCAAAGCGCTGGGGGCTGGCTACTCCCCGTCAGGGAACTTCATTCACGTGGAGCAGGTGAGCGAAGGCATCCCCCAGATAGGAGAGCAAATCATATTCAAGGTTCACTCCACCAGGGAAGCAGCCAACTTCTACTACGAGGTTGTTTCCCGGGACAAAGTGGTCTTCACCGACTTCACCACGGGCAATGAGATAGCCTTGGTAACAACCCCTCAGATGACGCCTTCTTCCAAGCTCCTGGTCTATCAAATCCTGCCCAACAGTGAGGTGGCAGCCGACTATATACCCTTCAAGGTCTCGGCACGGTATCCACACAGTGTGACGGTTGAGTTCAGTAAGGAGGAAGCCCGTCCTGGAGAGGAAATCGAGATAAACGTCGAGACCGAGGGCCAATCGAAAGTCGGGATCGTGGCAGTGGACAAATCGGTGTTCATCCTTGCCGAGAATAGACTGAATTTGCAGCAGGTCTTCGATGAGCTTGAGAGGTTGTATATGGAGCCACAGGTAGAGCTTCACGAGTTCACAATCTATACAGGAATAGCCACTAGGGGTGCCAGTGAGATTTTCGAAGAGGCTGGGGTGGTGGTGCTCTCCAACAATGAAATACCAGAGGGGAAAGAGTATAAGTCCGACGAAGCGCCATGGATGTGGGGTGGAGGTGTGCGGTTCTTCGCTGCAGGAGGAATCCTGGAAGATGGAGCCGTTCCGTCACCAGTTGTAGGAGTCAATGCAGAAGGGCTTGCCGAAATCGAGAGGGTAAGGCAGTACTTCCCCGAAACCTGGCTCTGGGAGGAAATAGTTACCAACTCCCAGGGAAAGGCCTCCCTAAAGGTCGAAGTCCCAGATACGATTACCACCTGGATGCTGCGTGCCGTTGCCCTATCCAAGGAGAA
>JAUWXW010000212.1 GCA_030616195.1 Chloroflexota bacterium
GGCTACTTCCATTAGCTGTGCTTTGGCAACATCCACAGTCGTATTCCGTACCAAATCAGCAGGATACCGCCTACAACAATAGCGGCATCGGCCAGGTTAAAGGCCGGCCAGTGGAAGTCGCCCCATAGATCGAAATCAATAAAATCGGTGACATAGCCAAGGTGAACTCGATCGACCAGGTTGCCCAGGCTGCCACCAAGGAACAGTCCCATAGATGCCTTGACCAGCCCGCTGTTGAACAGGGCGTATCTGTGGGATAGGAAGATGGCTAGGGCTATCACCACGATGGGCAAAAGCAAGGGCACCACGTGGTGGACGGAAAGCCCGAAGACGATGCCTTCATTGTGCACACGGGTCAGCCGCAGGAAACCTTCTTCCGGCCGGGATTCCCCCACCAGCAAGCTCACTCTAATCCCTAGTTTGGTCAACTGGTCTGCTGTCAATACCAGGAGGGAGACAAGGAGAAGGGTTTTCTGGGATCGGAGGTTACCTTGGAGGGAATTTACCTTTTGCATTTTTTGCCTGGCGTGTCTTGCAAGCAAGGCAAAGGTTTGCCTGGGGCCGAATCTCGAGTCGCTCCATGTCTATAGACTGCCCGCAGACATCACATAGGCCGTACGTTCCCTGCTCCAGCTTTTGCAGGGCATGTTCCACCTCGCTGAGGACCTCTGTCGAGCGCTTCTCCAAGGCTAGCCTGGTCTCCAGTTCCACGGCTTCAGTTGCTCCCTCTTCCTTTTTGCCGTAGGGGCTACCTTCTTTTGGTTGACCCACAGGGGGCGCGCTAGCCCTTAGCAGCTCTAGCCCCTTGATGACCCGTTCGCGCTCTTCGTTCAACCGTCGACCAAGTTCTTCAAAGGTAACAGGCATCTTCCTTCTCCTTACCCACAGCCGAATCTCTGGTCTCTGCCTCGACTCACTCTTCCTGGCTATAACAGAGAACCCTCGATTGGTGGAAGGGGGAATTAGAAGAGCTTGTCAGGGTGACAAACTCTTAGCGTGTAATTATAGCCCGCTTTCTTCAAATAGTCAAGCCTTTTGAGGCTCTATTTGACAATTATACGAAGACTCTGTAGTGTACAACTATCACATGGCTCAGTGATAGCTTTGTCCAGCACCTCAAGAGCCGGGTATGCCACCAACATTATGCGCCTGCACTCCGATCGATATCACAGTAAGCTAAAAGGCTTGCCCATTGGGGGGTAGGCGTCATCAACAAGTAGGATGGCGACAGTTGAAGGTGCAACAGGTCTTTTCCTGCTCAGGGGAGGATGCTCAGGACCCGCGCCGTCGAGCAGGCGCATCAAGCACTTTAGCGTAGATGCAGGTTTGCCACACGGAATCAGCTTTGATCAAAAACTGGATTCAGAACAGGAGGTATGTTCATGGAATACGAGACTATCAAGGTAGAGTACAGCAATAATATAGCCACAATCACCCTCAATCTACCGGAGAAGCGCAATTCCCTCAGTATAAAGATGATGGGTGAATTGACGCAGGCCCTGGACGAGATTGAGCAGGGTGGCAAAGCGAGGGTGGTCGTGCTTACCGGTGCTGGGCGGTCTTTCTGTGCCGGGGCTGACCTGGAAGATTTACAGAAAACCATGAACCTCAAACCTTCTGGAGTGGAGCCAAGCCTGAAGTCGTGGTTCTTGCTGATCCGGAGAATAAAGAACGTGGAGCTGCCCATCATCGCCGCAGTAAACGGACATGCCTTGGGTGGCGGGTTTGCCCTGGCTATCGCTTGTGATATACGAATTGCCGCAGAGGACGTCAAAACGGGGGCGGTGTTTGTGCAGCGAGGGGCCAGCTCTGCTGATATGGGGGTCAGCTGGATTCTTCCCCGGATAGTAGGTGCGGCGTGGGCTGCTGAGCTGATGTTTACCGGCGACATCATCGACGCCGCCACGGCAGAGCGCATCGGCCTGTTCAATCATGTCGTTCCCGGTGAGCAGCTAATGCAGGCGGCCCAGGAGATGGCGACCAAGCTGGCGGCTGGCCCGCCGCTGGCGCTGAAGTTCACCAAGCGGGCACTCAACCGCTCTGTGTGGGAAGGTCTTCAAGGTCAGCTTGAGTATGAGTCTGCTACTCAAAGCCTCGTGTTTCTCTCAGACGATTTCCACGAAGGGGTGAACTCCTTCTTCGAAAAGAGGACCCCCGAGTTTCGCGGGCATTGACGCGGGAGAGTCGGCGGATTTCTGTGCAGGGGCACGGGGCATCGTGCCGTGGCGAGGTCCAAGGCCTTAGCCCGGAACAGCGCCCCAAAAATGTCATAGTTTTTTAATCTTTTGGGTCTGCATTTTATGACTTCTTGATTCCTACCCCACTATCATCACTGGAGTGAACCCTTTGCAGGGAAGTCTCTTTGGTAATAACAGGACTAAGCTACGGCCCGTGCTGAGCGTTTGTACCGGTGGGATCACGAGTCTAACCTAAATGGAAAAACCGCAGAAGGGGTTGAACCAAGCCCGAGATAAAGAGGAATCCGCCGTAGGCGGATGTGTGTGCTGGGCCGCGGGTTGGTGTGTCATAACTAACCACAAATGCCCCTACGAGGGAACAGGGGAGTACTGTCCGCTGTTACTGGAGATTACTCGCAACCCGGAGTAAGTGCCGGCAATTATGCCTTGCTCGAAGCAACTCTAGCTCTCCTTGCTACACACAATTTGGCCGTTTGTTATATTCCGACCCCTTTCCCCAAGACCCGAATCCCCTCTCGAAAGCCGCTTTACACTGTTGCCTGATAAAGCCTAGGTCTATCCTGAGACTTCACCGACCGAGTGTAGCGCTCTCCTATGGAGATGCTGTGCCATCTACCTGGACTGCTGGCCATGCGAGCGGGAGGTGGCAATCGGGGGAGAACGCCCATGTCATTGCGAGGTCGCCGCAGGTCGCCAGAGGCGACTCTGTCGACCGACCGTGGCAATCCCAGGGCGGGGGTGGACAATCCTTCTGAAGTCAGAGGCAAGGGATTCCGCCCACGCTCACAATTTGCTACACCTGGGTCAGGTCGGGGACCTGACACGCACTGAATGTTCTTATTTATCTGGGTGAAGTAAAATGTAGAAGGGTTGTATAGGGGAGGAGTGGTGGGGTATGAGCTGCAGAACGTTCTACTATATATGATATTCTAGCTACGGGAGGTGAGTCATGCCAGACCAGCAAATAAGTCTAGATATAATTAACAAGAATATTTTTGGCTATTCTATTGAATGGGAGTTGGGTATGCGTGATCTTCTAGGTTATCGTGTGGCTCGTCAAGCTGCTGTTGCAGCGCAAACACCCTCTGGCGCTAGAAAAGTGCTTAAACAATCAATAACGAAGTTGTCAAAGCGTGTGGATGAAATCACGACAATGGATGAGAGACTACGCTCAATGCTACTGAGGGATTTTGATATGTTGGGGGTGCATGTTGCTAACCTAGGCAGAGTGCGAAACCAAATGGAAATCCTAGGCAGATTGATCTGTATAATTAGTAGGCTCCTAGGATATGACTGGGCTGATGGTAAAGTGCACAGGACACCGATATATTTCCGAACTAAGGGTCAAGAGTTTAGGGACTACCAAAGGAGATATCATCCAGGTTGGCAAGGCCAAGATGAAGAGGACAACAATCTAGTTTTTGAAAGACGCAGAATCTGCCTGCGATTGAATGGACAGGGCATGCCGATCAATCAAATTGCACGTGTGCTAAACATGTCCGACTATGCTGTTCGACAGCTGATACGTGATGAAACTCTTACACAGGCAGCCGAAATGCTGGAAAGTGG
>JAUWXW010000080.1 GCA_030616195.1 Chloroflexota bacterium
CTCTCCTGCAAATCTCGATGAAGGTCTGTGTGGTATCCTCAACAAATTGCAGAGGGCTCTTGACCAAACAGGTGATAAAGGAAATGATGGGGTTTTCCTTCAGCTCCTCCTCCCCTCCCACTATTAGCTTTGCCATGTTCATCACGTTATCCAGTTGTTTCAGGCTGGTTAGCCCTGACATAACATGCTTAGTGGTGTTATTTAAGGAGGCAAAGTACTTGTTAACATCCTTATTATCTTCGGTAATGTCTTTATCCTGGATGTTTACAGTACGGATGTAGCCATCCAGAGTCTCCAGATGCTCGCAGACATGTGCTGACTGGCAAAGGTCGGCAACAGTGCCACGTCGTGGGTGAAATTCGGGCACCTGAATCTCGGTAGCGGGGTCAGATTTCTTTACATAGGTTGGAAAATCAACATCCAGCCAGATATTGGTCTCAGAGCCAGAAATCCAGTGTACCCTTGGCTCTTCACCATTCATTCTCAGGCTATTATCCTTGTTCCTGGCACCCAGCTTGACTATCTTCGGTGCGCTATCGAGAGCATCGAGAACAAGTTTCTCTGGAATCTTGACCAGCCAGCACGGATGTTCGCTGGAGGAAACTGAGGTAACCTCTGCGCCTTTGTTATCGAAAATCTCTGCGGCCTCCCGATTGAAACATATCAAACCAGGGTCCCTCAAGATCTCCATAGAAGCCTGGTGAATTAGCGTTATCTGTTCCTTGGTTATCCTTTCATAAGGGGTATCAATTAGGATTCCTTCTCTGGGCACTTTCTTCCTCCTGGCTAGACTCAGTTAGTCCGAAGATAGACTCTCATCCTTTGTAACCACGGATCAAAGCATCAGCTCCAATTACGCCTAGGGCAGATGCTCTCGGCTACTCTACCCTATGATTCGTGAGGGAGAGTCACGCATGAGGGTTCGGTTTCCCTTAGATTGACATCCCACTTGCTAAAACCTTCGTATTTACCTTTGAACCCTAAGTGATTGTAGCGCGAGGCTTTAGCCTCGCCTGAAGCGACCCTAAAGGGTCGCGCTACTGGGCAAGCCAACCGCAGGCATCTATCTCACACATTGCCTCACACCCTATTTCTCACCAGCAGAGGATAGATATTCCACTACCCGTACTGCATCAAAACCGTCCGCCCCGTAACCATCAGCACCTATACTTCTAGAGAATTCCTCTGAGACCGGGGCTCCGCCAACGATAACCTTCACGCTGTCCCTGAGCCCACTCTCCGTAAGTGCCTTGATGATATCCTCCATGTGCCTCATAGTGCTGGTCAGCAATGCCGATAGACCCAAGAATTGGGGTCTCTCCTCTCTCACGGCATTCACGATGGTTTGAGCATCGATGTCGTTTCCCAAATCCTGGACGGTATAACCAGCCCCTCGAAGCAATATAGAGACTATGTTCTTCCCGATATCGTGAAGGTCACCTCTTACCGTAGCCACAATTATCTTGCCCTTAGGCTTGATGCCGCTCTTAATAAGGTGGGGTTCCAATATCCCCATGGCTGCTCCCACGGCTTCAGCGGAGGCCAGCATGTCTGGGATATAGTATTCCTTAGCCTCAAATTTCTGCCCCACAATGAGCATGCCCGCGGTAAGCCCTTTGTTGATTATATCCTCCGCATTTATGCCCCTGGCAATGGCTTCCTCGGCAAGCTCAGTAACTCCAGGCTGGCCTTCCCTCCCCTCCTCCAGCCCTTCGTCCTCGGAAGTTGCTCTTCCCTGGATGACGTTCTCTTTGATTAGGCCAAGTATATCCTCTACCATTACTCTTACTCTCCGTCTGAGTTCAGTAATTCACCAGACTCGCTCCAGGAATGCACCCCCACCACAATACCCCATATATGGCCCTCCTCCCCACGCCACCACACTCTTTCTAATCTACCAGAATGCCTTTTCTGTGGGCCCTGATATACCCTCTGCATCCGGGGTCTTTTCCAGTGAGAACTTCGGCCACCTTGACAAAGCTCATGATCTTAGCATCAAGAGGGTTCAGGATGGCGGCATCGAGGCCCGCAAAGGCTGCCATCAACAGAAAAGCTCGGTTTACCATATCCCGGTGAGGTAGCCCATAGGAAATATTGCTAAGCCCCATCACCGTCTTGGCGGACGGATAGCGCGACTTGATCTGCTCAATGGTCTTCAGCGTGACCAGTCCCTGGGTCGAATCCACAGCAATGGGGAGCACCAGGGGATCAAAGAATATCTGCTCCTGCTTTACACCCAGCCGGGTCAAGTGCATCATTATCAGCTCACAGGCAGCCAGTCGCTCCTCAACACTGTTAGGTATCCCCCCCGTTCCCATAGCCAGGGCCACCAACATAGCCTGGTGCTCTACTGCCAAAGGACCAAGGGATTCTAGCTTCTCGGGCTCAGCATTGACCGAGTTAATCATTACCTGGTCACCACGGTATTTGCCCAGGGCAGCCTCTACAACACTTGGGACGTCGCTGTCAATAGACAGCGGCTTATCCGTGACTGCCTGGACCACCTCCACCAACCACTCCATGATGACCTCTGCATGTGCCCAGGCACCCCGGCCAACGCCAACGTTAACATCGATGACATCGGCCCCAGCAGCAGCCTCGGCTCTGGCAAGGTTTTCCAGGAACTCCCGATCTTTGCCAGAAATGGCTTCGCCTACAGACTTGTTTGACGCATTAAGGTTTTCACCAACTACCAGCATATTACCTCGCCTTACTCAACGATGCCTGCTATCTCCGACAGCACCCGATCCCTTACGTCTTCAGGCAAGCTGTAGCCATCTTTGGCCATAAGCTCCTCTACTTTTTCCGCTGCCCTCTCCCAGGTGGTCTTTCCCCCCCTAGCCTCCCAATCCTCCCGGCTATCTCTGTTGCTGAGGGAGGGTTGATAGTGCTCACCCCGCATAAACCGCCTGGTATGCTTGGCAGTAACAAAATTCCCCCCGGGTCCCACCTCCTTGATGAGGTCAAAGGCCAGGGTATCCTCGCTTACCTTTATGCCCTCGACAGCTCTCATCACCATCCCAAGTATTTCGTTATCCACAACGTATTTCTCGTAGCAAGCAGTCAGAGCGAATTCCATCAGCCCCGCCGCGTCGTGGATGAAATTAGCTCCCGCCAGAGCACACAGCAAGCTGGTAATGGCCGATTCATAGCCGCTCTGCGCATCCAACACTTTGGAGTCGGTCATGCCGCCAGTGGCGTAGAAGGGGAGCTTGTAGAACTGGGCCATCTGGGCCCCGGCGGCATTGATGAGACCCATCTCAACAGAGCCGGCCAGATACTTGAAGTCTCTGAGGTCTGTATTGCTGGCTACCGAGCCAAAAATAACGGGTGTCCCTGGATTGACAAGCTGCGTCAGCATTACGCCCATCAAGGAGTCTACAGTCTGGATCGCCACGTTCCCAGCGAGCGTCACCGGTGAGGTAGCTCCGCACAGCGGCTCGGCGGGGCAGACCACGGGTATGCCACTCCTGGCAATGGCTACCATAAAGTCCCCGTATTCCTTATCTATCTTTAACGGGCTTATGGTGCAGGCTATCATGGATATGATAGGACGCTGGCGAAGTCTCTCGCTGGAACCAGCGATAGTCTCTGCCATCTTTAGCACCTGTTTCAGCCCGTCTATGGTGTAAAGACCTCCCATGATATGCTTGCTGGTATTGTCCAGACCGGCAAAGAAGCGGTTGACATCCACCTGATCTATGGGTAAATCGTTAGGGTAGGTGGGCAGCAAAAAGAGGTGAATATTGTCCAGTTGATGCACCAGCTTGGCGATGCGCTTCAAGTCATCCAGGGTGGCCAATGTCTTTTCTCCGGTGGCCTGGTGGTAGACGTAAAGAGCAGTGCCCCCGGTCCCGGTGTAAACGCGGTTTCCCCCCAGCACAACATCGTGCTTCTCATCCCGCCCACAAAGCCTGATCTCGGACGGTGCCATGTCAATGAGTCCCATGGCCCTTTCCTGAGGCAGGCGCACCAGGTGCTTCTCCTCATCCACCCAAGCTCCCGCTCCCTTGAAAAGCTCCAGCCCAGTCTCTGAATTCACCTCAAAGCCAACTTCCTCAACTATCCGCATTGCGGTCTGGTGAACCATACGTATAGCTTCTTGGGTGAGTGGCTTGAAGCTGCCGCCGGCCAGTCCTCTACGAACCATGCCCCTGAGGCTTATCTCCTTCCCAGGCAATCGTCTTCGTCACAGGTTATGCAGGGATTATAACTCTCTACGTTGCCCTGGGAGGGCCCCATACCAATGATGCCCGAAATTGACTTTCGCGGCATCATCAGACACTGCTCAGTTAAGTGAACCCCTATCGAATCAGCGTCCACAGCCCGAAAGACCATCTTCTGCTGGCTTACGTCCCAGTCACAATAGCCGGGGCTGAAACGGTTGCTGATAACGAATCCATCCGCACGAGCCATCTCCCTTGACATGTCTTGAACATAATCGGCTACCCTCTCGACAGCTTCTGACCCTATGGAATCCAGCACAGAGGCCTGAAGGATGAGTCCATCCTCGGCTAGCCTGCCGACTGTTTCTTCCAGGTGCCTGCCGATCGTTACTAAGAACACTGCAACCATGCAGCACCGTTCCAGCAACCGGGCAATGACCTCGCTTTCAAAAACAATAGAATCGTCAATGATGGCAACAGAGCCGTGAACCGAGTCTACGTTCTTGATGACGTATGAATGTGAAGGTTCAATGAGCTGGTGAGCATTCTCTATGTATTCGTCAACCAAATACGACATGCGCGCCGGCGGCTCACATTCGGCACAGTATCCTATGTTCGTCCACACCCGCCTCCTGTCGATATCAATATCAATCGACCTACTAGTAACCAACATCTGGCTCTCACCGCCCTTCTATTCTAGGCACCACGAATACTCGACTGCTCTTCCCCCCATATAACAACTGTCTCAAACAGATAGCTGTCCACTGCAGGAGGTTGTTTCGGGGAGAGTGTTCTAGGAGAAGGAGATTCTTGAAGAAACAAAGGGGGATTTCTAAGTGGGGGAAAACGGAGTAACCAATCAGGTTAGTGCAGTATTACTTGGAGAAGAGTGGACCTCTGTCTATCTGCAGTGAAAAGGACAGATAGGGAACTCCCAAACCGTATATAGTTCTTGGTACTTTAGACTGCCCGCTGCCCTCCTTGATATAATTCTCAGCCCGTGGCTCGATTCTCGGCGTTATTCTATCACATCGACCACCTGGTGTCTACTTGTGGTACGCCAAGGTACCTGTCCCGATCCCGTCTGGTGATGTTGTGGCAGCGACTGGTTACAGCAGGATGCAAAAGCGCTGTGCTTTCATTTCGGCCAATGTGGATGAACTTCCCATCTCACCATCACAAAGCCTTGGGTACACGTATCCCCAGAAAGCAGCGACACTTTGCCGGCCACAACTCAGCGGGGTTACTCGTTGACTACTAAGCAAGGAGGTCAGGGCAGTGTAGCCTTGGCATTATGTGGACGCAAGAAAACCTGTCTTGGAACTTCCCAGACTTGCTTGGCATCACCTGCAAGCTTGATAGTTCCGATCAATTGCCTCATGAATATCTTCGCGCGTGCCGACTACGGGCTCAATCCTTCGCCCTGTATGAGACTCCAATGCTGCAACAGCCTGGGCATCTCCAGGATCCTCCATAGCCGTCAAGATTGCCCCATCGACAATGCCCAAAGGTAAAACACCGTAGTCCCTGGCCAACGACTCAGGAATCAGCTCCAATGCCTCAGGATCGACAGGTTGTTTTCTTACGTTGACGAAGGGTATGTTCAACTCAAAGCCGATAAGCATTGCCAGTTGTTGTGACGTAAACAACCCCAACCCTACCAGGGTACACCCAACCCCACAGCCAATCTTGCCAGATAGCTGAGAGATGGCCTGGAGCTGCTCATCGGTAATCAGCTTCGCCTCAACCAGCATCTCGCCGAGACTCGTTGTTTGTACTGTTGCTCTTCTCGATACGTCCATTTGTCCCCTTCCAGGCCTATTCTCTTGTCCAGTGTCTCACCTTTACTGTCTGCCGCTTCGATTTCTTTCGCAACAAGGTCTAACTGTATCTTATCAAGTAAAGGTAAAAATCCAGGTTAACAAGGTAAATGACAAGGTAAAAATCAGGTAAATCTTGGGTAAAAAAGGGTAAAAACTCCGTTACAAACCCTCCGGCAGAGGACGCAAGGTCAGCCAGATAATACTGGCGATTGGATGCTATAATAGGGTGAGGCATGCTAGACCTAGTAAGGCTGCCTTTGCAGAAGCAGAAAACGGAAATGTGACATATGGCACAGTGAAAAACCCTGGAATGATGTAGCATAGGAATTACGGGAGGAAATTGTTCTGAGAGGCGGTGCATGAAAATAGAGTTTGTCCATCCCAATCTAGGCGAAGAGGTGCCAGCCCGCGCTGGCTATTACGTTCTACTTGAGGAGAACATATTGCCCTATAAGGGCCGAGAGGTCATCTATATATTAGGGCACGCATGTCTCGAGGCCTCGTGATGTGGCAACGGTAGTTGGGGCTACGTGGTAGTCCCGGGGTTCCTGACTAGGAGGCACATCCGTGGTGGAAACGGCTCACCGCAAGTGTCCGAAGTAGAAATCATCCAGGATGACGAGACTCGCAAGAGTATCAGGCGGTCTCTGACTGAAAAGCATCCGGGTCTCCAGATAGAGGTATGGACAACAGCATATGCTCAATCTCCATCGGGTTCGACCGCTGTAGCGAAGTAAGAATGTAGGGACCGAGCTTTAGCTCGGTCCGAAACTGTCGCTAGAGAAACGTAGAGGTCATTAACAAAGTAAATTGACGTTTTCCTGAAGGATGAAGGAATCACTTCCTTCACCTACTCTATCAGCTCTATCTCACGCCACTTTGCTTCACCTGGCGAACTTTATGTTTAGAAGTCGCCGGGGTGCTCTGCCTTCTTGAACCAGTGAGTCGGAACCACCAGGAAGGTGATAACGGAAAGTTTAAGGATAAGCCTTATGAGCGTCCTCAAATCCCTGAGATTGACGCCGGCCCGAATCCTCCAGCGTACCGGCTCGAGAGTGTCCACGTGCAGGATAAGATAATCGCCCTGACGGGTTACATCGGCGATTTGGGCTACCAGCTCAGTCTTCCCCAGCCCTGTCGATCTGAATAGCATACTATAACTAGCTCCTTTCAGCGTACTATATATACCCTTTTTGGCGGGCATCGGTCACCATCTGAGGCTCTTGCCA